>JBEANV010000136.1:0-3083 GCA_041165285.1 Pseudomonadota bacterium
GGCCGCCATCGCCGGTCAGCGAACGCCGTCCACCTGCGCCCGCAGCGCGGCCAGCACCGGCGCCGTGTCCGGCCGCACGCCGCGCCAGGCGAAGAACGACTCCGCCGCCTGCTCGACCAGCATGCCCAGCCCGTCGCGGCCGGTGGCGCCGTGCTGCGCTGCCCAGTCGAGGAAGGCGCGCGCCCCGGCCCCGTACATCATGTCCATCGCTAGCGCGCCCGGCTTCAGCACGCTCGCCGGCACCGGCACGCCCGCACCGGCCAGGCTGCTGGCGGTGCCGTTGATGACGAGGTCGAAGGCGGTGCCCGGTGCGTCCAGCGGCGCCGCGCTCAGCGTGACGTGGTGATCGCGTGCCAGATCTTTGTGGCGGTCGACCAGCGCCTGCGCCTTGTCCGCCGTGCGGTTGGCGACGACCAGCGCGGCCGGCCCCGCCTCGATCAGCGGCCCGAGCACGCCCGCCGCCGCCCCGCCCGCGCCGATCAGCAGCACACGCCGCCCCGCCAGCGCCACGCCCGCGTTGACCGTGATATCGCGCACCAGCCCGATGCCATCGGTGTTGTCGCACCACCAGCCCTCGGCGTCGAAGCGCAGCGTGTTGGCGGCTTCGGCGCGCTGGGCGCGGGGTGTGCGGCGGGTGGCGAGTTGCCACGCCTCGAACTTGAACGGCACGGTGACGTTGCAGCCGCGCGCGCCACCGTCGGCGAACTGGCGCACGGTGGCGGTGAAGGCGTCCAGCGGGCTGAGCAGGCGGGTGTAGTCGATCACCTGCCCGGTCTGTGCGGCGAAGCGGGCCTGGATGTCGGGGGAGCGGCTGTGCTCCACGGGGTGGCCGATGACGGCGTAGCGGTCCATGGCGAAGGCGGGTGAGGTTGAGCGGGAGAGAGGAGGCAGCGGCGGGCGGCGGCTCAGTGCGCGGGCGCGTCCTTGGGCGTGGCGTCTTCGACCGAGGCTTGCACGCCCTGGTCCCGCGTGAAGCGGAAGCGCGACACGAACACCAGCCGGTCGAACTGGCCGCGCATCGCCGCGGTGAAGTGGCCGTAGGGGGCGGCGCCGCGCACGATGGACTGCGCCTTGCGGTCGAGCGTGCGGTTGCCGGAGGTCTTGATCACCTCGGCCTCGACCACGCGGCCCAGGCTGTCCACTTCCATCAGCATGCTGAGTTCGCCGTACAGCTTGGCGCCGTCGGCTTCGGGGAAGTTGCGGGTGCCGATGTCCTCGATGCGGCGGCGCAGCGAGTCGTAGTAGATCGCGTGGACGCCTTCGCGCGCGGCCGGGCTGACGTAGCGGCGGCGCGGGCGGGCGTTTTCGTCGTTGATGCGCTTCTCGATCTGCGCGAGCTGGTCGATGAGCTGGCGGCGGCGCTCTTCCTCGGCGTAGACCTGGGACGGCGTCTTGTCGGCGGCCTGCACCGGCTCGGGCGTGTTGAGCTTGGCCAGTTCGCGCTTGATCTGGGTGAGGAGCTGGGTCTGCTGCGCCTGCATCTGCTCGATCTGGCGCGTGGCGTCGTCGATGGCGTTGCCGGCCTGGTCGGCGGGCGAGGGCGGCAGCGGCGAGGTGGCGGTGCCCTTGTCCGCGTCGCCGCCACCGGCGAGGTTGCGCTGAGCGATCACCTGCGCCTTGGTCGGCTTCTCGGCGGTGCTGGCGTTGACGAGCACCACCTCCAGCGGCGTGTCCTGCAGGATCCGGTCGAACGCCTGCGGATCGACCACCCGCACCATCAGCACCGCCGCATGCAGGCCCAGCGACAGCAGCAGGGCGGTCTGGATGGTCGAGAGTTGCTTGAGGCGCTGCATCGTGGATACGGAGTCAGGAAACCAGGTCAGGGAACCGAGGGCGATGGTACCGGGGCGGCAGCCTCCGTGGGCGCCTCGGCATCGCCCAGGTCGATGGCCAGCGCCAGCCCGGTGGCCGCCGCTTCCGCCCCTTCCTCGGCGTCGTCCTCGACCACGGCGTCGTCATCGGTGCGGGTCGGGTCATCCAGCCGGGTGAGCACGCTGCCGCCGACTTCCAGCGTCAGCAGGTCCGGCTCGCCCAGCTTCACCCGCACCCGCGCGCCCCGCGGCATCTGCTCCGCGCCCATCGCGCGCAGCACCAGCGGCAGCGTGTCGGCGCGCACCAGCCCGTCCTTCATCACCGCGCAGTCGAGTTCGGTCACGCCGTTCTGCGTCAGCCAGCGCAGCGTCCAGTAGCGCTCGATGCCGTTCTGGAAGCTGTTGTAGGCCGAGTACGCCGCGTCGAAGCCGGAGATGATCGCCAGCAGCATCGTGTCCTTGGGCTTGAACGGTGCGACCAGCGCGGCGGTGCGGCCGTGGCGGGCACAGGCGATGATCTGCCACTGGTTCACGAGGTCCACGTAGCGCCGCAGCGGCGAGGTGGCCCAGGTGTAGTGCGCCACCCCCATGCCGGCGTGCGGCTGGGCACGCGTGGACATGCGGACCTTGACGCCCGGCGCCATGCTGGCCTGGCTGCGGTAGATGCCCGGCACGCCGAGTTCCGCCAGCCAGCCACCCCAGGTGTTGTTCGCCAGGATCATCGCCTCGGCGACGATGGTGTCCAGCGGGGCGCCGCGGCGGCGCTCGCTGATCGCCACCGATTCCTGGCCGGTCGGGTCGGCGACCGGGGCGTTGCCGTCGGCGTCGAGCAGCTTGAAGTTGTAGTCGGGCCGGTTGAAGTTCTCCGGCTTGCCGCGCACGATCTCGCGCTTGGCCTTCAGGTGTTTGGCCAACCGGAAGCCGAAGCCGAGTTCCGCCGCGAACGGGAAGTCCGCTGGCGCCTCGCCCGTCAGCGCCGCCTCGGTCACCACCGCGTCGAGCTTGTCGTGGCGCAGGTTGGCGGCGATCGGCACACGCTCCAGCTTCGTCTCGCTGGACTTCACTTCCAGCGTCGCCTCGTCCATCGTCACGTACAGCGACACGGCCGGGCAGTCGCGGCCTTCGAGCAGCGTGTAGGTCTGCACCACCGAATCCGGCAGCATGGTCAGCTTGCCGCCCGGCATGTAGACGGTCGAGAAGCGGTCGCGTGCCACCTTGTCCACCGGCGAGTCCGGCTGGATCGCAAGGCCCGGGGCGGCGATGTGGACACCG
>JBEANV010000137.1:0-2898 GCA_041165285.1 Pseudomonadota bacterium
GCTGGCCCTGCTCGGCGAGCTTGCGCAGGATCCAGTCCGCCTTGAGCTGCACGGCGCCGTCGATCTGCGGCTGGCTGACCCAGCGCGGTGCGCTCACCGCCAGTCCGCGCGGGCCGACGACGAAGCCGATGGTGCGGCGCGTGGCCCGCTTGAGCAGGTAGCCCAGGTGCAGCCCGCCGAGCACCAGTTCGCGGTTGGCCTCGGCGGGGCGCAGCAGCGCTTCGGAGTGGGGCAGCCCGGTGTCGGCGGTGGGGCGGTGAGACACGGGGCGCGCTCGCGGTCAGCCCGGCTGGGCGGGATACGCCTCGGGATCGAGGCGGCGCATTTCGGCTTCGATCCACGACTCGACTTCCCGCATCAGGTCGTCCGGGCGGCGACCTTGTGGGTCGATCGGCCGGCCAATGGAGATGTCGATCGTGCCCGGCCGCAGCAGGAAGCTCTTGCGCGGCCAGCAGCGCGCCGAGGTCACGGCGATCGGCACCAGCGGCGTGTTCGTCGTCACCGCCAGCCGCGAGGCGCCGGTCTTGTACTCGCCCTGGCTGCCACGCGGGGTGCGCGTGCCTTCCGGGAACATGATCATCCAGGTGCCCAGGCCCATGATGCGGGTGCCTTGTTCGACCACCTTGCGCCAGGCGTCGGAGCGGCGGCCGCGGTCGATGTGGACCATGTCCAGCCGCCCGATCGCCCAGCCGAAGAACGGAATCCACAGCAATTCGCGCTTGAAGACGTAGGCCAGCGGGTGCGGCATGATCGCCGGGATGGCGAAGGTTTCCCAGGTGGACTGGTGCTTCGGCACCAGGATCACCGAGGCTTGGCCGTCCGCCGCCGTGGGCACGTTCTCCATGCCCTGCACGCGCCAGTGGACCCCGCAGATCCACTTCGCCCCCAGCACCGACAGCTTCAGCCACCCCGCGCACAGCCAGTACAGCGGCGCCCCCCGCGTGAACACCGAGCCGACCACGGCGGCCAGGCTCCACGGGATCACCGTGACGATGAGCCAGAGGATGAAGACGGCAGAGCGCAGGTAGAGGAGCATGGGCTGGAGGGTCGGGTCAAGTGGGTGCGCCGCCGCCGGCCAGGCGTTTGCCCTCGGCGCGGGCATCGCTGTGTTTCTTGCGTTCGGCGCCGAGCAGCGCATCGGCGAAGGCGGCGAGGCTGGCGTGCATGGTCAGGCCGGGGATCTGGTCGTGCAGGGCCTGCAGGCCGGCGTCGTCGAGCGTGGCGGCCTTGCCGGTGCGCACCAGGTGTGGCGCGCAGCCGACGGCCGTGGCCGCCAGCAGATCGCGCAGCGTGTCGCCCACGGCGGGCACCGCGGCCATGTCATCCAGCCCGAAGCGCAGCCGGATGTCCTCGAACAGCCCCGGCAGCGGCTTGCGGCAGCGGCACGCGTCCTCGGGCGCATGCGGGCAGAAGAACACCGCGTCAATGCGGCCGCCGAGCGGCGCGAGCAGCGTGTTCATCTTCATGTGCATCTCGTTGAGCGTGTACATGTCGAACAGCCCGCGCCCCAGGCCCGACTGGTTGGTCGCAACCACGACATGCCAGCCCGCCTGGTGCAGCCGCGCGATCGCTTCCAGCGCCCCGGGGATCGGCACCCACTCGTCCGCCGACTTCACGAAGTCGTCACGGTCCTCGTTGATGGTGCCGTCGCGGTCGAGGATGACGAGCCGGATGGCGCTGCGGTCGCCCATGTCAGCTCGCCAGCCGGGACAGGTCGGCGACGCGGTTCATCGCGCCGTGCAGCGTCTTCAGCAGGCCCAGGCGGTTGGCACGCAGGGCGGGGTCATCCGCATTGACCATCACGTCGTCGAAGAAGGCGTCCACTGGAGTTCTCAGCGCGGCGAGGGCTTGCAGGCTGGCGGCGTATTCGCCTTGCTCGAACAGCGTGTCGGCTTGCGGCTGCACCGAATGCAGCGCGGCGGCCAGCGCCTGCTCGGCGGCGTCCTGCAGCAGCGCGGGATCGATCGTCGCCTCGACCGTGCCTTCTGCCTTCTTGAGGATGTTGCCGATGCGCTTGTTGGCCGCGGCCAGCGATGCCGCTTCCGGCAGTGCCGAGAACGCCCGCACCGCCGCCAGCCGGCGCGGGATGTCGCCCAGCCGGCGCGGCGACAAGGCGAGCACGGCGTCCACTTCCTGCGCGCTGTAGCCCTGCTCGCGCAGTGACACCGCCAGCCGGTCGCCGAAGAAGGCCAGCAGCGCGGCGCTCGGGTCGGCGATGCGCTCGCCGAAGGCGGGCACGGCGGCGCGGACCAGCTCGGCCAGGTCCAGCGGCAAGCGCTTTTCCACCAGGATGCGGATCACGCCCAGCGCATGGCGGCGCAGCGCGAACGGATCCTTGTCCCCCGTCGGCAACTGCCCGATGCCGAACAGCCCGACCAGCGTCTCCAGCTTGTCGGCCAGCGCGACGACGGTGCCGGTCTGGTTGCGCGGCAGTTGGTCGCCGGCAAAACGCGGCTTGTAGTGGTCCTCGATGGCGATCGCCACGCCGTCGCGCAGACCTTCATGGC
Organism: Pseudomonadota bacterium; assembly: GCA_041165285.1. Lineage (GTDB taxonomy): Bacteria > Pseudomonadota > Gammaproteobacteria > Burkholderiales > Burkholderiaceae_C > Sphaerotilus. The sequence continues at coordinate 2,508 of JBEANV010000137.1, forward strand.
GGGCGTAGTAGCCACCCATGATCCCCTGCAGCTCCGGGAACTCGCCCACCATGTCGGTCAGCAGGTCGGTCTTGGCCAGCCGCGCCGCCTGCTGGGCCTTGTAGTCGAGCAGCTTGAAATGGTCCTCGTCGTCCACCGTGTACGGCCGGGTCGCGAAGCTCAACTGGTTGACGATGCTGTGGGCGATGGCGCGCACGCGCTCGGCCCGCTCGCCCTGGGTGCCGAGCTTGCCGTGGTAGACCACCTTGTCGAGACCGGTGACCCGCGATTCCAGCGTCTTCTTGCGGTCCTGGTCGAAGAAGAACTTGGCATCGGCCAGCCGCGGACGCACCACGCGCTCGTTGCCCTGGATCACCGCGCTCGGGTCGGCCGGGCTGATGTTGCTGACGAT
>JBEANV010000138.1:0-3424 GCA_041165285.1 Pseudomonadota bacterium
ACCAGCGCTTCCACGCCCACCACCGAGCCATCGGACAGCGCCACCTTGGGCTGGTAGTGCAGCACCAGCTCGTTGCCGCGCAGGGCACGCTCGATCTCTTCCGGTCGGCGTGCGCGGGCCGCCCGGTGGACCTGCGCCGGCACGAACCCGCGCCAGCGCGCCACCAGATCGCTCAGGATGGCAGACGGCACCGGCTTGTGCAGGTGGCTCAGGACATGGAGCTGGTAGGCGCTGGCGAGCTTGGCCGCCGTCTCCAGCACGCGGGTGTCGGCGCCGCTGATCAGCGCCAGCGCGCCGGCGTAGTGCTGTTCGGCCAGGTGGCGCATGAACTCGACCCCGTCCATGCCCGGCATGTTCAGGTCGAGCAGCAGCAGCATGGCCGAGGTGTCGCGCCCACGCAGCCGCTGCAAGGCCGCGGCACCGGAGGTGCAGGACTGCACCTGCGGGACACCCAGCGTGGCGAGCTGGCGCTGCAGCACCTGCAACTGGAACGGATCGTCGTCCACGAGCATCAGCTCGGGTTCGGCGCCACGGGGCAGCAAGGTGTCCAGCACCGCCGGTTCGTCGTCCAGGCGCGCCACCAGCAGCGCCAGCTCGCTCTCGAAGCGCTGCAGGAGGGCCATGACCGCCACGCCGTCGCCTGCCGCGCCGGCCTGCTCCAGCCCGGCGCAGCATCCACCCAGCGCCATCGCACCGATGGCCCTGGCCGACGACATCAGGCGGTGTCCCAGTGCCCCCACCTGCGGCCAGTCGGTGCGGGCCACAGCCGTGCGCAGCACCTGGGCCGTGGCCCGTGTCGAGGCGAGGAAATCCCGCCGGAAACTGGCCAGCAGCACCGGATCGTCCCCGATGAGCTGCGCCAGCGCCGTGCTGTCGAACACCGGCAGCAGCGGGATCTCGGCGGGCAGTGGCACCGCCGCAGCCACCTCGGCCACGCCGGTCAGCCAGCGCGCCAGCGTCGCACCGAGCTGGTCGAGCTGCACCGGCTTGCTGAGGTAATCGTCCATGCCGGCGGCGCGGCAGCGCTCGGCCTCGCCGCTCAGGGCGTTGGCCGTCAGCGCAATGATGGGCAGCCGCTGGCCGTGCAGCTCCTCGCGCCGCACGGCACTGGCGAGTTCATAGCCGTCCATGCCGGGCATGTGCAGATCGGTCAGCAGCAGGGCGTAGCGTCCGCTGCGGGCGCGTTCCAGCGCATCCAGTCCATTGCTGGCCACCTCGGCCGCCAGCCCGAGCAGCGAAAGCTGGCGCCGGATCACCTTCTGGTTGATGTCGTTGTCCTCGGCCACCAGCACCAGGCGGCCTTGCGGGCAAGCCTCGCTCTGGCCGGGTGCCGGTGCATTGCCCAGCGGCAGGCTGGCCGCAAGGTCCATCGGTTCCGGCACGAGCCGGCTGGCGGCCAGCGCCACCGCCTTGAGCAGCGCGGCGCGGTGGAGCGCGTCATGGTCGAGCACCACCAGCCCGGGGCCGAGCACCCGCGGGTTGCGGCGCTGACCCGGCGCAAGCCAGACCCAGCGCAGCCCCGGCGCGCCCACCTCCTCGCGCAGCCGGGCCAGTGCGGCGTCCAGCGGCTCGCTGATCTGGTCGGTCTGGCACAGCACGATGGTCGCGCGGTCCGGCGGCAATCCGGCCAGCGCCTGCCGCAGGGGGTCCAGACCCGGCCAGCATTGCACCTGTGCGCCCGCGCCCGCCAGGTAGGCACACCAGTCCTGGGCCTGCTGCGCATCCCCCAGCACGACGTGGCAGTGCAGCCCTGACAGGTCATTCACCCGCTCGGCCGACGCCAGCAACTGCGCCGGCACCACGTCGCACCGGTGCATCGGCAGGGTCACCGTGAACACCGCACCCTCGCCCGGCTGGCTCACGACGCCGATCTCGCCACCAAAGGCGCTTGCCAGGCGGCGGCAGATGGACAGCCCGAGGCCGGTCCCGCCGTAGCGGCGCGAGGTGCTGCCTTCGGCTTGTTCGAACGGCTCGAAGATCCGGGTCTGGGCCGACAGCGGCAGCCCGACCCCGTTGTCGCACACCTGCAGGCGGAACCGGTCCGCGCCGTGTGCCTCGACCCGCACCCGCACCTGGCCGGGCCGTTCCAGCCCGGCAGAAAACTTGATCGCGTTGCCCACCAGGTTGTTGAGGATCTGGCGCAGCCGCACCGCGTCGCTGCTGATCCAGTCGGGCAGCGCCGGATCGACGAACACCTGCAGCGCCACCCGCCGACTGGCCGCCACCGGCTGCAGCGTGTCGCACACCCCTTCCGCCAGCCGCAGCAGCGCCACCGGTTCCGACTCCAGCCTCAGGTGCCCGGCTTCGATCTTCGAGAAATCGAGGATGCCGTCCAGGATGCCCAGCAGCGCGAAAGCCGAATCGCGGATCGTGTCGGCCAGATCGGACTGATAAGGCGTGAGGCTTGACTGCCGCAGCACATCGACGATGCCGACCACGCCGTTCATCGGCGTGCGGATCTCGTGGCTCATGGTGGCGAGGAAGGCGCTCTTGGCCTCGTTGGCCGCTTCGGCGGCCTGCTTGGCCAGCGCCAGCTCGGCGGTGCGGCGGGCCACCCGGTCTTCGAGGTGGTGGAGATGCAGATCCAGCGCCTGGGCCTGGCGCCAGCTCACCATCCAGTGGGTCGCGGCCCGGCCGAGATCGACCAGGATGCCGCGCTGCGCCTCGGTGAGGCGGCGTGGCTCGCGGTCGAGGATGCACAGCGTGCCGATCTTGTAGCCGTCGACGTCGATCGGCACGCCGGCGTAGAACCGCAGATTCGGCGCCCCGATGACCAGCGGGTTATCGGCGAACCGCTCGTCCAGCGTTGCGTCCGGCACCTCGAACACCGTGTCGCCGAGGATGGTGTAACCACACAGCCCCTCGGCACGGTCGGTCTGAGAGACCGGCAGCCCGAGGACGGCCTTGAACCACTGCCGGTCCGCGTCCACCAGACTGACCATCGAGATCGGACAGCCCAGCGCCAGTGCGGCACTGCGCACCAGCCCATCCAGCACCGGATCGGCCGGACTGTCGAGCACGTTCAGTCCATGCAGGGTGCGCAGACGCGCGGCTTCATCAAGGGGCTTCGGTGCCGGCGTCATCTGCAGCTTTCATCTTGTTCTTGTGCCACTGCCGCAGCACGGCGTCCAGGTCATCCCACGCCCGCACCACCTGGTGACCAGGCACGGTGCGCGCGCACACGTCGAACAACATCACTTCGGTGACCGGCGCCACACGGGCCAGGTGGCGCACCACGATCGGTGCGAAGGCGTCGTCCACTGACAGGTCCAGCAGCAGCAGATCGGCGGGCTTGCGCATGGAAGACAGGAGCGCATCCACCACCGCGTCGGCCGATTCGACCCGCACACCCGGCACGGCCCGGGCCAGCACCTCGCGCACCAGTGCATGCCGCGCCGGCAAGCCCACCACCATGAGCACACGG
>JBEANV010000139.1:0-2642 GCA_041165285.1 Pseudomonadota bacterium
CCGTGCCGATCAGCGTGTAGATCACGGCGGCGCTGTCGCCGCCGGCGTCCGAGCCCAGGTGCAGGAAGTTCTTGCGCCCGATGGCCACGGCTCTCAGGGCCCGCTCGGCAGCATTGTTCTCAGCCTCGATGCGTCCGTCGCCGGCGAAGCGCACCAGGGCGCTCCAGTTGTTCAGGGCATAGCCGATGGCTGCGGCCACGGGCGATTTGGCTGAGACCTGCGTCAGCGTCTCCTTCATCCAGGTGTGCAGCGCCTGGAGGATGGGCTGCGTGCGCAGCTGCCGCACCCGGCGGCGTCGCAGGACCGAGCGGCCCCGGATCTCGGCCTCGATCTTGAAGAGCTCGGCGATGCGCTCCAGGGCCTGGTGCACCAGCGTGCCGGGCAGCCGGTGCTGGCGTTCGTGGATGTCCCACAGCTTGCGCCGGGCGTGCGCCCAGCAGGCAGCCTCGACGATGCGACCGCCTTCATAGAGCTGGTTGTAGCCGGCGAAGGCGTCGGCCTGCAGGACGCCGTGCCAGCCCCGAAGATGGCGCGCGGGATGGTCGCCGTGGCGCCCAGGCGAGTATTGGAACCACACCGCTGGTGGCGCCTGCAATCCTGCCGGCCTGTCATCGCGCACATAGACCCACAGCCGTCCCGTCTTGGCCTTGCTGCCCTTGCCGCCGAGCACGCGGATCGGCGTGTCGTCGCCGTGGACCTTGTCGGCACGCAGCACATAGCGGCCGATGGCCTGGGCCAGCGGCGTCAACAGCCGGGCGGCCTGGCCAACCCAGTCGGTCAGGGTCGAGCGTTCCAGCATCACGCCTTCGCGGGCGTAGATCTGGCACTGGCGGTACAGCGGCAGGCTGTCGGCGTACTTGCCCACCAGGACGTGAGCCAGCAAGCCCGGACCGGCCAGGCCGCGTTCGACGGGGCGGCTCGGTGCGGCCGCCTGCGTGATCACCTTGCAGCAGGCGCAGGCCAGCCGCGGGCGGACATGGCGCACGACGTGGAAGCTGCCGGGCTCGTAGTCCAGGACCTCAGACACGTCTTGGCCGATCTCGCACAGCGCGCGTCCGCAGGCCTGGCAGTCGCAGCCACCATCAACACTCGACGGCGGCTTGTGCATGACCGTGCGGCGCGGCAGGTGCGCGGGCAATTCCCGCAGTCCGGGACGCGGCTTGGGTGTGCGCTTCTTGCGCGCCGCCTCGATGGAAGTGACGTTGGATGCCGGCTCGGCGGTGGGCGTCGCCACCATGCCGCCCACCAGTTCCAGCTGCGCGTGTTCGAGCTGTTCGCTGGAGCGGCCGTACTTCATGCGTCGCAGGTAGGCCAACTCGACCTTGAGCTTGTCGATGGTCAGCAGCGCAATCTTCAAGGACTCCTGCGTGCGCCGCAGTTCGCCACCCACTTCGCCGCTGAGCGCGACGTTGCTGGCCTGCGGATCCTCGGATGTCATGTCCATGACTGTGGCTGCCGCGGGCGCCACGTACAACGGGAGATGTCCCGTCAACCATGCCAGCCCATTACGCGGCTGCGCGGGGCTGCCAAGTTCGTTCAGGCCGGCGCCAGTCGATGCCCTCGAGCAGCATCGACAACTGCGCGGCGCTCAATGCGACGCTGCCGGTGGCGGCCTGCGGCCAGACGAAGCGGCCGCGCTCCAGGCGCTTGGTCAGCAGGCACATGCCGCCGCCGTCGCTCCACAGCAGCTTGACCAGGTCGCCGCGACGGCCACGGAAGGCGAAGACGTGGCCGGCATAAGGATCCTCGACCAGCACGGTCTGCACCTTGACCGCCAGGCTGTCGATGCCGCAGCGCATGTCGGTGATGCCGGCGGCCAGCCAGACGCGGGTACCGGCGCGTGGGCCGATCATGTGCTCTGGCGCAGCGCGCGCAACACGATGCACAGGCTGGCTTCGTCGACCGGCCCGCGCAGGCGAAGTACAGCACCTGCGATGTCGAGTTCGATGGTGCCGTTGGTACGCGCCGAACGTTGGGTCGCCACGGCCACCGCAGTCGATGCCGGCGATGGCGCCGAAGCTTGCGACATACCAGCGTCGGCATCTCTGGCCGCATCGACATGAACCGGAACCAGCACGGCCGATGACGAGGACGCAGGACGACTCAGTTGCAGCGAGCGAAGGTGATCGCGGCGCCACTTGAACAGCAGGTTAGCGTTGATGCCGCCAGCCAATGCGATGGCCGCCACCGACGCGCCTGGTGCCAGGCACTGTTCAACCAGTTCCGCCTTGAACGACTTCTCGTGCTGGCGCCGAGGCGTTCCCGTGATCCCTGCCGCTGTCTTCATGGTGTGCACCATCTCCTGCTGGTGCACACCATCAAGCGGGTGGCACTCTTCAGCTCAGATGCTGGTCAGCGGAAGGCCGGCGGGCAATGACGGGGTTCGTCGGACTATTACGAAGTACAGCACCTGCGATGTCGAGTTCGATGGTGCCGTTGGTACGCGCCGAACGTTGGGACGCCACGGTCACCGCAGTCGATGCCGGTGATCCCGGCGATGGCGCCGAAGCTTGCGACATACCAGCGTCGGCACGACGGCCCGCCCGATTGGCCTTAGCGCTAAACAACGCCCAGAAAATTCACCACCTTCCTCGCACCGACTTCGGGGCGACTTCCAAGCAGGTGATCCAGCAGTCGGGGCT
>JBEANV010000140.1:0-3537 GCA_041165285.1 Pseudomonadota bacterium
GGATCGAACTGCTCAACGTCAAGGAAGGCGACCGCGTCCGCAAGGGCCAGTTGCTGATGAAGCTCTGGAACGACGACCAGCAGGCGCAGCAGACGCTGGCCACCGCGCAGAGAGAGACCGCGCGCAAGCGCGTTGTCGAAGCCTGCACGGCGGCAGACGCCTCTGCCCGCGAGGCGAAGCGCCAGTCGGCGTTGCGCGAGCAGGGCTTCGTCTCGGTCTCGCGCGAGGAAGCGGCCCGCGCCGAGGCCGATACCCGCCGCGCCGCCTGCCAGACCGCGCAGGCTGACGTTGCGTCCGCGCAGGCGCGCATCGGCGCCACCCAGGTCGAGCAGGGCCGCATGCACCTGTACGCCCCCTTCGAAGGTCGCATCGCCCGGATCGTCGGCGAGGTGGGCGAATACTCGACACCGTCGCCGCCGGGCGTGCCGACGCCGCCGGCCATCGACCTGATCGACGATTCCTGCCTCTACATCAAGGCGCCGATGGACGAGGTGGACGCGCCGCGCATCCAGCCCGGGCAGCCGGTGCGCATCACCATCGATGCGCTGCCGGGCAAGACCTTCCCCGGGCGCGTGAGGCGTGTGGCGCCCATCGTTTCGGCGGTCGAGAAGCAGGCGCGTACGGTGGACATTGACGTGAGCTTCGACCAGCCGGACAAGACCGGCCCGCTGCTGGTGGGCTACAGCGCCGACGTGGAGGTTGTGCTCGCTACCCGAAAGGATGTGCTGCGCGTGCCCGCGGCGGCGCTGGGCGAGGGTGGGCGCGTCCTCGTCGTCGAAGGCGACACGCTGGCCGAGCGCAAGGTGCGTGCTGGCCTGTCGAACTGGGAACACACCGAGGTGCTCGACGGGCTGAAGGGCGGCGAGCGGGTCGTCACCTCGCTGGAGCGCGAAGGCGTCAAGGCCGGTGCCCGCGTCACGGTCGAAATCCCAGCCACCCCTGCCGTCAAGCCGTGACCCCGCCGCTGATCGAACTGCAGGGCATCGAGCGCGTCTTCCATCTCGGGGACAGCGAGGTGCATGCGCTGCGCGGGCTGGACCTGCGCATCGGTGCGGGCGAGTACGTGGCGGTGATGGGGCCGAGCGGCTCGGGCAAGTCCACGCTGCTGAACATCCTCGGCCTGCTGGATCAGCCGAACGCCGGCCACCTGCTGCTCGAAGGCCGCGACGTGACCACGCTGTCGCCGGACGAGCAGGCGGCGGTGCGCAGCCGGCGCATCGGCTTCGTGTTCCAGAGCTTCCACCTGGTGCCGCGGCTGACGGCGGCCGAGAACATCGCGCTGCCGATGGTGCTGGCCGGCCTGCCGCCGCGTGAACGGGCGCGGCGGGTCGAGAAGGCACTGCAGGACTACGGCCTCACCAACCGCGCCAGCCACAAGCCCAGCGAACTCTCCGGCGGCCAGCGCCAGCGGGTGGCGATCGCCCGCGCGACCATCATGCAGCCCGCGCTGCTGCTGGCCGACGAACCCACCGGCAACCTCGACCGCGCCACCGGCGACGAGGTGGTGCGGCTGCTCGAAGCCCTCAACGCGGGTGGCATGGCACTGATCGTCGTGACCCATGACCCGGCGCTCGGCGCCCGGGCGCGCCGGCGGCTGATGATGGAAGACGGTGGCCTGACGCTCGACACCGCGGTGCCCGCCTGACATGCGCCCGCTCGACATCCTCGGCTTTGCCCGCGACGCCGCCACCGGCAGCCCAGTGCGCACGTTGCTGATGACGCTGGCGATGTCGATCGGCGTGGCTGCGGTCGTGCTGCTGACGGCGCTGGGCGATGGTGCGCGGCGCTACGTGGTGGACCAGTTCTCGTCGATTGGCACCAACCTGGTCATCGTGCTGCCCGGGCGCTCGCAGACCGGTGGCTTCAGCCCCGCCAACGCGGTCAGCACGACACCGCGTGATCTGACGATCGACGATGCCCACGCACTGCTGCGCCTGCCGTCGGTGCGACGGGTCGCGCCGCTGGCTGTAGGGTTGTCGGAGGTGGCGCTGGCCGGGCGGCTGCGCGAGTCGATGGTGCTCGGCACGACGGCGGATTTCCTGGCGGTGCGGCGCATGGCGATGGGACAGGGGCGTTTCCTGCCCGAGGAGGACTGGGGGCGCGGCTCGCCGGTCGTCGTGCTCGGCGCGAAGCTGCGCAGCGAGTTGTTCGGCGCGGAGAACCCGCTCGGCCAGACGGTGCGCGTCGGCGGACGGCGGCTGCGAGTGATCGGCGTGCTCGCATCGGCGGGGCAGAGCCTGGGCCTGAACTCGGACGAGCTGGCGATCGTGCCGGTCGCGCTGGCGCAGGCGATGTTCGACTCGAACACGCTGTTCCGCATCCTCATCGAAGCCCGCGACCGCGACGCCATCCCCGCGGCCAAGCGGCAGGCGACGGCGCTGATCAAGACCCGCCACGATGGCGAGCAGGATGTCACCGTCATCACGCAGGACGCCGTGCTGGCCACCTTCGACCGTGTGCTGGGCGCGCTCACTGCCGGAGTGGCGGGGATCGCGGCGATCAGCCTGGCGGTGGCCGGCGTGCTGGTGATGAACGTGATGCTGGTGTCGGTGGCGCAGCGCACGTCCGAGATCGGCCTGCTCAAGGCGCTGGGCGCACCCGCGGCGACGATCCGCGCCGTTTTCCTGACCGAGGCGGCGCTGCTGTCGGTGGCCGGCGCGGTGGTCGGCTATCTGGTCGGACACGCGGGTGCGTTCGCGGTGCGCACGGCGTATCCGACCTTTCCCGCCTGGCCGCCGACCTGGGCGGTGGTCGCGGCACTCGCCACGGCGCTGTCCACCGGCATCCTCTTCGGCGTGTTGCCGGCGCGCAAGGCCGCGGCGCTGGAGCCGGTCACCGCGCTCTCGAAGCGCTGAGGACGGGACGCACGCCATGCGCCTCGCCGACACCCTCGCCATGGCCTGGCGCTCGATCACCGCCCAGCGCGCGCGCAGCGCGCTGACGCTGCTGGGCATCGCCATCGGCATCGCCGCCGTGATCCTGCTGACCTCGATCGGCGAGGGGCTGCACCGCTTCCTGCTCGCCGAGTTCAGCCAGATCGGCACCAACGTCGTCACGCTGTCGCCGGGCAGGGTGTCGACGGGCGGCACCAACCCGGGCTTTCCGTCGTCCGTGCGCCCGCTGTCGCTGGAGGACGCCGACGTGCTGCGCCAGCGCATCCCGAACCTCGTCGGTGTCACCCCCGGTGTCACCGGCAACGCCGAGATGGGCGCCAACGGCCGCGTGCGCCGCGCCATGGTCTACGGCACGAGCGCGGCGCTGCTGCCGTCCTTCCACCTGTCAGTGTCGGCGGGCCAGTTCCTGCCGGACGAGGACTCGGCGCACGCGCGCAACTTCGCGGTGCTCGGCGCCAGCCTCAAGCGCGAACTCTTCGGTGCGGACAGCCCGCTCGGCGCCCGCGTCCGCATTGGTACCCAGCAGTTCCGAGTCATCGGCGTGCTGGCGCCGCGCGGGCAGTTCCTGGGCATCGACCTGGACGACGTGGCCTATGTGCCGGCGGCGCGGGCGATGGAGCTGTTCAACCGGCCGGGGCTGATG
>JBEANV010000141.1:0-2691 GCA_041165285.1 Pseudomonadota bacterium
GTTCAATGTCTTCCAAGCCCAGATCCCAACCCCGCAGCAGTCGGGTCATCTGTTGCCGCAAGGCAGGATGAGCGGCAAAGAACTCCGAGGCATCCAGCAGATCGCTGTCGTGGTAAGGCCCCCGGCCTTCGATGTTCACGTTCGTGCCGACCACTCGGTTCGTCCAGCGTTCCACCTCCTTGACACCGTACTGGGCGGCGGTGGACAACAGCGATGCATTCGGGCGCACTTTGCGGGCTTCGCTGGGCCGCAGACCAAAGTTCTGCTGGCGGATCGCATAAGTCTGCTGCTCGGCGATCCAGTCTCGCGTGAAGACATAGCCGAAGCGTTCGCGCTTCTCATGCAGCGATTCATGCAGAACCCGTTCGGCGGTGAGCGTCAGTTGGTAGCGCCAGATGCCTTGTTCATCTTCTCCTTCCAACTCGAAAGTGATCGGCTGGTCGGCTGTCGCCAGATGTGGCATGACCGGGATTGGGGCGCCCGGCGCCAGGTTGAACGACCGAGTCATGAACCAATTCAGGAACACCAGTGGCTTGAGCAGGGCGGTCTTGCCGGAGCCGTTGGGACCGACGACTCCCATGGCCGTGCTGACGCGCTGGCTGGAGGTCAGGGTGTGTTCCCAGGTCAGCGGCTGCACCTTCTGGTTGAGCAGCAGGGACACTTCGGTCGTGTCGGAGAAGCTCTGGAAGTTGGTGAACGAGTAGCGGCGAAGCATGGTCAGAAGGCGCGTTTGCAATGAGCTGAAGTGTCATTGAATCATGTATTCAACAAAATATTGTTTGAACTGCCTTTCAGTGACGAATTGAACGATCGTTGGTCGTTCATGTCGCGCCACGCGTATCCTAGGCGGCGATTTTCATCCCATGGAGACTGGACATGAGCGAGACAACGACCGACACCACCCCCTCTTCCCGCATCGCGCTGGTCACCGGCGCCGGCAGCGGCATCGGCCGGGCGACGACGCTGACCCTGCTGCGCGCCGGCTGGTCGGTCGTGCTGTCCGGCCGCCGCGTCGAGCGTCTGAACGGCGTCATCGCCGAGGCACAGGCCGCGCAGCCGGACGATGACCTCGCCGCCCGCACGCTGGCCATCGCCACCGACGTGACCGACGAGGCGTCGGTGGTGGCGCTGTTCGACGCGATCCGGTCGCGCTTCGGCCGCCTGGACCTGCTGTTCAACAACGCCGGCCTGTTCACACCCGCCGCCTCGATCGAGGACGTGACGCTGGAGAACTGGCGCCTGTCGGTGGACACCAACCTGACGGGGGCCTTCCTCTGCACCCGCGAAGCCTTCCGGCTGATGAAGGCGCAGTCGCCGCAGGGTGGGCGGATCATCAACAACAGCTCGATCTCGGCCCATGTGCCGCGCCCGTGGGCGATCGGCTACACGGCCACCAAGCACGCCATCACTGGCCTGACCAAGGCGGCGTCGCTCGACGGCCGCCGCTGGAACATCGCGGCCGGGCAGATCGACATCGGCAACGCCGCTTCCGACATGACGGCCAAGATGCGCGCCGGCACGCTGCAGGCCGATGGCGAGATGCGCACCGAGCCGGTGATGGACGTGCAGCACGCGGCGGATGCGGTCCTGCACATGGCGAACCTGCCGCTGTCGGCCAATGTGCTGACGATGACGGTGATGGCCACGGCGATGCCCTACGTCGGGCGCGGCTGAGGCGGATCAGGGTGTCGGGCAGCCGCCCGAATGCTCATGGCGCAGGTAGAGGTCGGTGTCCGGCAGGTGCGCGCGCAGCACGTCGAAGGCCAGTTCCGCCAGCACCTGCGCGCTGCCGCAGTGTCCGCCGCCGAGGTGCATGGTCAGCACCGCCGCGTCCGGCGTGATTTCCAGCGAGCGGACCCGGCCGCTGCTGACGATGTCCGGGCCGCCCTGGGCCTCGTGGACCCGGCGCAGTGCCTGCACCACCTGGTCCAGCCGGACTGGCTCGCCGATCCAGCGTGGCGCGGCGGGCGTGACGGGAACGGGGCCGCTGGGGGCTACGCTCATCCAGATGGGGCGGCGAACTAAGGACATACCCTGATGATGCACCGCCTTCTGGCGTGTCGGGATTGATGTCGGTCAATCCTCGCCCACCCGCTGTCGCGGGCACGGGCAGTGCAAGGCCATCCGGAAAGGACACGGGACGGTTCTGCCGGTTCCGTTTTCCGGTGCTTTGCCAAGAAACATTTCGACGAGATTCCGTGTAGCTGCCGCTAAAGTGGCGCGCTTGAAGCCCCGAGGAGTGCCGCATGTCCCGCCTTGTTTCGAGCCTGCCCGCCCAGCCCATCAGCCGCGAAGTGCTGCAGGAGAAATACGCCAAAGGCACCGAAACGACCGCGGACGAGGTCCGCCTGCGTGTCGCCCGCGCCCTGGCCGAGGTCGAACCCGAAGCGCAGCGCGCGCACTGGACCGAGCGCTTCGCCTGGGCGCAGGCGCAGGGCTTCGTCCCCGCCGGTCGCATCGCCTCGGCAGCTGGCACATCGCTCGGCGCCACCCTCATCAACTGCTTCGTGCAGCCGATCGGCGACTCCATCGCCGAGCCGGAAAACGGCTTCCCCGGCATCTACACCGCGCTGACCGAAGCCGCCGAGACGATGCGCCGGGGCGGTGGTGTCGGCTACGACTTCTCGCGCATCCGCCCGCAAGGCGCCTGGGTCGGCTCCACCGACAGCCACGCCAGCGGCCCGGTCAGCT
>JBEANV010000142.1:0-2601 GCA_041165285.1 Pseudomonadota bacterium
CATCAGGGCGGAGCGCAGCTTCATGTTCTCCGCTTCCTCGGGGGTGTCTTCGATGGCGTCCCAGACGCTGGTGAAAGATTGGTCGCTCATGGGGTTTGCTCCTGCAACAGGTCGCGGTAACGCTTGGTGGCCAGATCGAGATCGGGCTTGCTGGTCTTCTCCGTCTTCTTCTGGAAGCAGTGCAGCACATAGACCGCATCGGCGAACTTGGCCACGTAGATGACCCGGAACGCCCCGGTCGCGTCCCGCATGCGGATCTCCTTCACGCCCGGCCCGATGGTGGTCATCGGCTTCCAGTCGTCCGGCTCCTGCCCATGCTGCACCTGATCGATCTGGTGGCCCGCCTCGCGCCGGGCTGACAGCGGGAAGGCGCGCAGGTCGTCGAGGGCGCTGCCTCGGAACTGGACGGGCTTGGGATACGGCATGGAGAGACTATACAAATTTTTGTATGTTTGTGCGAACTGACTGAGATTTGTTCGGATGGTCAGTCAGCAAGCCCTCGGGCCAGACGGAAACTGAAGTCGTCTAAGCGAAGATCCGGTACGAGTGCTTGGCGCTCGGCAGAGCGGCAACGCCGTACTTTGTCGAACCAGCCCCCGCCGCGATGCACGCCTAGACGGCTCTGGTCTTGAGGAGGCGTGGGGTCTTGGACAGCCCAAGAGGGATAGTCGTCGTACCCATCCACACACCATTCCCACACGTTGCCATGCATCTGATACAGGCCCCACAGATTGGCTGGCAAAGCCTTAACTGGCACCGTCCTCCCTCGATCGCCACCGAAATTCACCTGGTCCTGCGTGATTTGATTGCCAAACGAGAATGGTGTCTCAGTACCCGCCCGACAGGCGTATTCCCACTGAGCTTCGGTAGGTAGTTGCAGATTCAGCCCCAGAACGCGCTCGTTGAGCTTCGGCAGGAACAGGCTGATCACTTCGTCACGACTCACATGACCCACCGGGTTTTGTAGATCGTTCTTGAACCGGCTCGGATTCGATCCAATGACCTCCTGCCACAGCGCCTGTGTGCAAGCGGTATCAGCCAGCCAGTAGCCATGGGTCAGCGTCACGCGATGCCGCGCTTCGTCACCTCCACGTCCAGACTCGTCGTCAGGCGACCCCATCCAGAACGTCCCTGGGTCAATCCAGCGCATCCGCTGCACTACGTCACCCACCTTGAATTCGCACCAGCGGCCGTACTGGTCGGTGCCGTCATCGTGCATCCAAACAGGACGCTGCATCAACGCCTTGCGGGAAATGTCCACCAGCCGATTCAGCGCCGCCTCCGTGTGCCGCCGGAAATCCAGCTCCAGCCCCTGCCGCCTCAGCAGCGGATGCAGTTCCACCGGCAGGTGCTCCTCCAGCGGCGGCGGTGTGTTGTCAATCAACACCGGCACCAGCTTGATCCGCCGCCGCAGCGCCGTCTCCACCTCGTAGCGCACGAAGTCATGCCGGTTGTGCAGCCGCAGCCGCCCGTGCTGATCGGTGACGCCGTGCCACTTGGCGCCGATCATCACCAGCATCACCTGACAGCCTTCCAACTGCCGGTCGATCACCTCGGTGAAATCGTCGCCGGGATCAATCCCGTCCACGTCCATGAACACCTGATCACGCCCGAGTTCGCGGCACAACCGCTCCCACACCGCCCTCGCCTGCGCCGCGCTGTCGTCGCGCCGGTAGCTGATGAAAATCCCCGCCATGCCACTCCCGAATCCAGAAATTGCTTTGCATCCGGCAAAACCGATGCATTTCAACCGAATCCGGTCGCGGCGTCCATCCTGCGCTGCGCTATGCCCGTGATCGAGAACGCAGCCGCTCAGCCCGCCAGCAGCCGCTCCACCAGCCCCACCTGCTCATGCTCGAACGCCGGCTCCACATCGCGCAGATCCCGCTCGGTCATCCCCACCGCCGCAGAGCGCGCCAGCCCCTTCCAGCCCCGCACGGCCCGATGCACCTCCGCCAGGATCTCCAGCGCCGCCAGCCGGGTCAGCCGAAAATGCCCCGCTGCCTCGACCACCTCGACCACCGAATCGGTCGGGCCGGTGGCTTCGGTCAGCCAGGTCTTGAGTTCGCGGTCCTTGTCGGGAAACGGGTTGAGGTCGAACGCGGGCGCCAGACGCCATTGCCCCCGCCCGGCGTACAGGAAGCCGTGGTTCTGCAGGTGGTCGTCCACGTTGGTGATCAGCAGGTTGAAGACGATGCGGCGCCACAGTTGCGCCAGATCGCGGGCCGGGCCGGCGCAGGTGGCCACGATCGCGTCCGCAATCTCGCTGTAGGCGTGGTCCTCGTGCCGTGACGCCTGCAGCATCGACGCGGCGGACAGGTAGGGAATGCGCCCGCCCGTCGCCGTGCGATCGAAGCGGCGGATCAGCGCCACCGGCATCTCCTCGCACAACACGATGCGCGACGCTGCCGTGTCAATGCCCGCCGCAGCCGCCAGGTGCAGCGCCAGCACCTCGCCGCGCGTGACGCTGCGGTCGTCGGCCACGCTCGGGAACTTGCCGATCGCGAGCCACCCGGTGTCGTCGATGACGGTGCATTTCGGCCGCATCCCGCCCAGCGAGGTGCCGCGCCCGCGCAGGTAGCGCAGGTCCGCCTCGGTGTC
>JBEANV010000143.1:0-2982 GCA_041165285.1 Pseudomonadota bacterium
GTGCCGACCTTGCTGCCGAGCGCGTACTGCTCGATCAGCCGGAAGATCAGCTCGCCCTCGCGGCCCGCGTCACAGGCGTTGACCAGGTCGGTGATGTCCTTGCGCTTGACCAGCTTGACGACGGCGCTCAGCCGGCTCTTGGCCTTGTCGATCGGCGCCAGATCGAAATGCGGCGGCACCACCGGCAGGTTGGCGAAGCTCCACTTGCCGCGCTTGACGTCGAATTCCTCCGGCGCCTTGATCTCGACGAGGTGACCGACGGCGGAGGTGACCACGTAGCGGTCATTCTCGAAGTGGTCGTCGTGCTTCTCGAACTTGCCGCACACCGGGGTCAGCGCGCGGACGATGTCCTGTGCGACGGAAGGCTTCTCGGCGATGACGAGAGATTTGCTCATGATGTTCGAACTCTGCTGCTGCTGCGGCACCTGACCCTGCGTCAGGGTGCTCCCTACAATCCACGGCTATACGCGTACACGCACACACGGGCACGCACACGCTCACACCCCAATCTAACCAATCTCGCACCGCCATGTCTGCACCGCTGCCAGATTCGACTGCGCCGAGCCTGCCAAAGGCTCCCGGACAACGCCGTCTGCAGGTGCGCCGCTCCGGCGTCCACGGCAAAGGCGTCTATGCGCAAGTGCCGCTGAAAGCGGGCGAGATCATCATCGAATACAAGGGCGAAGTCATCCCGTGGGGCGAGGCACTGCGCCGCCACCCGCGCGATCCGTCCGACCCGAACCACACCTTCTACTTCCACATCGACGACGCCCATGTGATCGATGGCGGCGTGCGCGGCAACTCAGCGCGCTGGATCAACCACGCCTGCGCCCCCAACTGCGAGACCGAGGACGACGGCGGCCGCATCTTCATCAAGGCGCTGCGCGACATCGCCCCGGGCGAAGAGCTGTTCTTCGACTACCGGTTGGTGATCGATGAACGCTACACCGCGAAACTGAAGAAAGCCTACGCCTGCCGCTGCGGTGCACCAAATTGCCGGGGTACGATGCTCGGCCCCAAGCGCTGAACCAGCGCCTTCCAATTCGACCACACCACCATGCTGCACTGGGACGCCGAAACGCTCTGGCAAGACCTGGAACCGCGGGCACCCGGCCTGAGCGTCGAGGTGCTGACCGAGACTGGCTCCACCAACACGCTGCTGCTCGAACGCGGTCGCCAGGGCCTGGACACGCCCTGCCTGCTCGTCGCCGAGTGCCAGACCGCCGGACGGGGCCGTCTGGGCCGCCCGTGGTGGTCGCAGCCCGGTCAAGCCTTGACGTTCTCGCTCGGCATCAAGCTGGCCCCGGCCGACTGGAGCGGGCTGTCACTGGCGGTCGGTGTGGCGCTGTCCGAGGCGCTGGGTGCGCAGATCGGCCTGAAGTGGCCCAACGACCTGTGGCTGCGCGGCGATGACCGCAAGCTCGGCGGCGTCCTGATCGAGGTCGCGCCGCTGGCAGAACCCGGCCTGCGCCCCGGCGAGCGCTGGGTCGTGATCGGCGCCGGCCTGAACGTGACACCGCTGCCGGACACACCGCCCGACATCGACACCTTCCGCACCGGCTACGCCTGCCTGCAGGAGTTCGAACCCGCCTTGAGCGCCCCGCAGGTGCTGCACCGCGTCGCACGGCCGCTGCTGGACGCCGTACTCGCCTTCGAGTCCGAGGGCCTGTCGCCGCTGCGCACCCGCTATGCCACGCGGGACGTGCTGGCCGGGCGCACGGTGCTGGCCGGCGCAGTCACGGGCATCGCCAGCGGCCTGACTGCCGACGGCTCACTGCAGGTGCGCGACGCCCACGGCACCATCCAAACCGTCCACAGTGGCGAAGTGAGCGTGCGTCCATGCTGAGAGCCCTGGTCGTGATCCTGATGCTGGCCAATCTGGCCTTCTACGGCTGGACACAGGGCTGGCTGACCGACGTGCTGGGCCTGTCGCCGGACGGCGACCGCGAACCGCAGCGCCTGGGCATGCAAGTCGATCCGGCGGCCCTGCGTGTGCTTGGCACCGGCAGCGCCAGCCGGCCTGCCACCCCTGCCGCCCCGCGACCCGCATCCCCAGCCCAGATCCCGACGCCGGAGGCCTTCGAGCCGCCCACGCCCGCAAGCGCCGCAGCGGACAGCCCGCCCGCCGAACCCGCGCCGCCGGTCTGCCTCGAAGCTGGCCCGTTCAGTCAGGCCGAGTGGCGTGTGGCCGAAAACGCCCTGCGCAACACACTCGGCGAAGGCCCGTGGCAGCTCACCACCCGCGAAAAACCCGGCAGCTGGATGGTCTACGTCGGTCCCTACAAGAGCCGGGCCGTGATGGACAACCGGGCGGACCAGCTGCGCAAGATGGAGATCGCCTTCGAGGAAGCGCGCGACCTGCCCGAGGAGTACCTCCCCGGCTTCGTCTTCGGCCGCCACGGCGCCGAGGCCGATGCCCGTGCGCTGCAGGCCCGCCTGATGGGCCAGAAGGTCAAGTACGTGCGCGTGGTGCCTCTGGTCAAGCCGACCGCGCTGCACACGGTGCGCATCCAGAAGGCCGATGCCGACATCCAGGAGCGTGTGGCCGCGCTCAAGCCCCGGTTGAGCGGGCACCTGTTCGAGACCTGCAAGCGGCCATGAAAAAGGCCCCTCGCGGAGCCTTCGGCACGGTAGCAACCGGAGCCCGAAGGCTCCAGCGGATCAGGCCGCGATGACGCGGGCCATTTCCAGGCACTTGTTCGAGTAGCCCCACTCGTTGTCGTACCAGGACACGACCTTCACGAAGGTGCTGTCCAGGGCCAGACCGGCTTCGGCGTCGAACACCGAGGTGCAGGGCTCGCCGCGGAAGTCGGTCGCAACAACCTTGTCTTCGGTGTAGCCCAGCACGCCCTTCATGGCGCCTTCGGACGCAGCCTTCATGGCGGCGCAGATTTCGGCGTAGGTGGCCGGGCTGTTCAGCTCGACCGTCAGGTCCACGACCGACACGTCAGACGTCGGCACGCGGAAGGCCATGCCAGTCAA
>JBEANV010000144.1:0-5005 GCA_041165285.1 Pseudomonadota bacterium
CGGCAGAGGTCGTCGCCGGCCATCAGCAGCACCAGTTCGCCGCGGGCGGCCTGCATCACGGCGTTCACATGGCCGCCCAGACCCAGGTTGACCGGGTTGCGCCGCGCGATGACCTGGTGCGGGCCGTGGTAGGCGGCGGCGTGGGCCTGCATGCGCGCGAAGGTGTCGTCGGGCGAGGCGTCGTCCGACAGCAGGATCTCGATCGGCTCGCCCGTCTGGGCCAGTGCGCTGGCGATGGCGGCGTCGATCAGCGGCGCCTGCCGGTAGGCCAGCACGACGAGGGTCAGCAGCGGGGCGGGTGTCGTGGTCATGGGGTGTCGAGGGTCTTGAGGACACGGGCCGGAATACCGCCCGCGACCACCCCGGGCGGGATGTCCGTCAGTACTACCGAGCCATTGGCGACGACCGAGCCCCGCCCGACCGTGACGCCCTTGAGCACGCGCACGTTGGGGCCGAGGAAGACGTCGTCCTCGATGACAACCGCCCGCGCCCAGGCAGGGTCCGAGCGCGCCCGGTCCTCCAGCCGCAGGCCATGGAAATCGCTGTCGAAAATCTCGACCCCGGTGCCGACCAGCACGCGCCGGCCCAGCGTGATCCGGGTGTGTTCGGCGATGGCGCAGAAGTTGTTGTTCAGCACCGTGCCGTCGCCGATGTGGATCGACGCGTCGGCGTTGCGGGCTTCGAGATAGGCCAGCGTGGTATGGAAATGCGGCGACGGGTAGACGCCGATGGTGACGCGGCCCTCGAAGCGGATCTCGCCGCGGCCGGTGGCGTGCAGCGGCTGGCGCAAGCGGGGCCGGCCGACGCAGCGGGCCGACGACAGCAGGCGGTGCAGCAGGATGCGCGGGCGCTGCATCCAGTGGTTGATCCGGACCGAGAACGGCGTCCCCACGTCAAGCGGCCTGGAAGAAGCGCGTGATGACCCGGACGACCTCGTCGACCTGCGCCGGCTGCAGGTGCGGGCCCATCGGCAGGCTCAGCACCTCGTCGGCGAGGCGCTCTGCCAGCGGCAGGCTGCCCGGGCCGAAGCCGAGTTCGGCATAGGCCTGCTGGCGGTGCGGGGCGATGGGGTAGTGGATCAGGGTGCCGATGCCGGCGTCTGCCAGCGCCGCCTGCAATGCGGCGCGGCGCGGCGTGGTGACGACGTACAGGTGCCACGCCGAGTCTGCCCACTCCGGGCAGGTCGGCAGCGTCAGGTCCGGTCCCGCCACGGCGGCGAGGCCGCGGGTGTAGCGCGCGGCGAGCGCCCGGCGCCGGTCGTTCCACTCGTCAAGGCGGTCCAGTTTCACCCGCAGCACGGCGGCTTGCAGTGGGTCGAGCCGGCTGTTCCAGCCCTTGACCTCGTTGACGTACTTGACCCGCGAGCCGTAGTTGCGCAGCACGCGCAATCGGTCTGCGAGCGCCGGGTCGTTGGTCGTCACCGCGCCACCGTCGCCGAGCGCACCCAGGTTCTTGCCCGGGTAGAAACTCCAGGCGACCGCGTCGCCGTGGGCGCCGAGCGGACGGCCCTGGTAGCGCGCGCCATGGGACTGCGCGCCGTCCTCGAGGATGCGCAGCCCGTGGCACCGGGCGATGGTGCACAGCGGGTCCATGTCTGCGGGCTGGCCGTAGAGGTGGACTGGCAGGATCACCCGGGTCCGTGGCGTGATCGCCGCTTCGACCCGTGCGGGATCCAGCGTGTGCGTGTCCGCACGCGGTTCGACCGGCACCGGCGTCGCGCCACATTGGCTCACCGCCAGCCAGGTCGCGATGTAGGTGTTGGACGGCACGATCACCTCGTCGCCCGGCCCGACATCCATCGCCAGCAGCGCCAGGTGCAGCGCATCCAGCCCGTTGGCGGTGCTGACGGCCTCGGCTGCGTGGCAATAGGCGGCGAACGCGCGCTCGAAGGCATCGACCTCCGGGCCGAGGATGAACCAGCCGGAATCGAGCACGCGCTGGATGGCCGCATCGATCTCCGGCTTCAGCTCGTCGTAGGGCGATTTCAGGTCGAGAAAGGGGACCATCTCAGGGGGTCTCGGTGGGAGTTTCGGTGGCGGTGGTGGCCGTGCCGCAGAGCCCGAGGAACTCGTTGTAGTCGCGCACGTAGTCCGCTGCATCGTAGTAGTGCGAGGCGAAGACCATCAGCAGCGCGTCCGGGGAATACTGGTACTGGATGCCCCAGACCATCGGCGGCAGGTGCAGGCCGATGTCGGGCCGGTCGAGCACGAACTCCTGCCGGTGCGTGCCGTCGTCCGCCACGGCGCTGCACTGGCCGCGCACGCAGATCAGGAACTGGTGGCACAGGCGGTGGGCGTGTTCGCCGCGGGTCTCGACGCTGGGCACGTCGAACACCATGAAGTAGCGCCGCACAGGGAAGGGGATGGAGCGCTCGAATTCGCCCACGGTGAGGCTGCCGCGGATGTCGGTGACCCGTGGCAGGCGGTGCAGCGTCACGCCGCGGACGCGGGTGGGGGTGAAACCGGGCTTGGCAGGGACGGAGGGGCCATCGGCCTGGGCGTCGGCCTTTGCGGCATCGACGTAGCCGATGATCCGCGCCGGATTGCCGACGACGATGGCGTTGGGTGGCACCGAGCGCGTGACGACCGCCCCGGCGCCGACCATCACGTTGCGGCCGATGGTCAGTCCCGGCAGGAGGGTCGCATTGGCACCGATCGACGCGCCGGCCTCGATGACCGTCTGCAGGAACTGCTCCGGGCGCTGGCGGCTGCGCGGAAAGCGGTCGTTGGCGAAGGTGACGTTCGGGCCGATGAACACATCGTCCGCCACGCGCAGCCCGTCCCAGAGCTGCACGCCGCTCTTGATGGTGACCCGGTCGCCGACGACCACATCGCCCTCGACCAGGGTCTGTGCGCAGAGGTTGCAGTCCCGGCCGATGCGTGCGCCGGGCAGCACGACGACAAACTGCCAGACGCGTGTGCCAGCGCCGATGTGCGGGCTCTGCACGTCGGCCAGCGGGTGGATGAAGGTGGATTCAGACAGCTCAGACATGTTTCCAGGCTCCGTTCTCGCGCAGCATGTGCAGGCTGTGCCCGGTGCGTTTCGTTTCCTCGGCGGACCACTGGCCGCGCTGGCGCTCGCGCTGCAGCTTGAAGCGCTTGCGTGCCAGCCAGCCCATGCCGAGGCGGCTGTAGAAATAGTGCCGGTCGCCAAGCGCCTTGGCGCCAGTTTCCTTCTTCAGCGCTTTCTGCGTGATCGAGCCGAAGTGGTGGAACACCGCGTCGCCGACCGTGCCGACCGGGATGCCGGCGCGGGTGCAGCGCACGAGGTATTCCATGTCCTCGTGGCCGCCGAGGCGCCGGTCGGTGTCGGGGAAGCCGATCGCCTCGAACACGCTGCGGTGGACCGCGAAGCACACGCCGTGGAACCAGCCGCGGCGCACCGTGCCGGCCATCTTCACGAGGTAGTCCGGGGCGAACTGCGCGTAACCGTAGTCTTCGGCCCCTTCGAGCAGCGCGGGGCTGACGACCTTGAGACCCTGGCGCTCGGCGGCGTCGAGCAGGGCCTCGATCGCCCGCGGCCCGGCCAGCACGTCGTTGTTGAGCAGCACGACCCACTCGGCGTCGCCCGCCAGCAGTGCGCCCTGCGTCCACGCACCACCGCAGCCGAGGTTGACGCGGTTGCGCTGCTGCGCGAGTTCCGGGTGGTTGGCCAGCCACTGCGGCGTCTCGTCGGTGCTGGCGTTGTCGATGACGAGGATGTCGCCGGGGGCCACGCCCTGGGCGCGCAGGCTGTCGATGCACATCACGGTGTAGCGCAACTGGTTCAGCACCGGGATGACGATGGTGGTGCGGCGGGTCATGGGGTGGGCGTCCTTCCTCGGTGCGGCTCAGGCCACGAGCGTGTAGTGCTTGTGGCTCAGGTCCAGGCCGAACCAGCGCTCCAGCCGCATCGCGTGGCGGTGCTTGCGCTCGCGGCGGGTGAGCGTGTGGTCCGGGTCGGGCGTGAACGCGGGCTCGGCGTCGTGGGCGAGCCAGTCGGTCATGCAGGCCGGGTGTGTGCCAGTGAACGGGCGCAGGGCCTGCGGGTCGATCGTGTAGCGCATCTTCGGCGGCTGGTGCGACCAGTATTTGCTGACCTGGTCCATCTTGGCCTGCATGTAGTCGAGCCGGCGGACATGGCCGTAATGGTAGATGTGGGCGTTGGCCAGCGCGGCCTTGGGGTGGCGGCCGTGGCGGTGCTTGTCCATCACGACCCAGAACTGGCCGTCCGGCGCGTAACTGCGGATCGTGTTGCGAATCAGCCGGCATTCGCGCCGGTACCACGCCGGACTCACGGCCAGCCACTGCGGCGCGCCGTAGAAATGCAGGTAGTCGAACACCAGCGCCTCGACCTCCGGGTTGCCGTGGTGCCGGTCGACCGAGGCGCGGATGGCTGCCAGCTCGCCCTCGTGCAGCACCTCGTCACCTTCCAGATAGAAGGCCCAGTCGCCCGTGCAGGCGTACTGCGCGATCATCTTCTGCTGCGCGTAGACAAAGCCGCGCTCGGCCATGCGTTCGTTCCACTGCGTGTCGAGGATGCGGATCTTGGGCTCGGTGCTGGCCAGCGCCCGGATGCGGGCGACCGTGTCGTCCTCACCGGCGCCGAGCGCGATGACGAACTCGTCCACCAGCGGCAGGATCGAGCGGATCGACGCCTCGAACGGGAAACCGAGCTTCACGCCGTTGCGCAGGAAGGTGAAGCCGCTGATGACGGCGCGGGCGGCGGGGCTGTTCATGCGCGTGGCGGGGTTCCTGTGTCGTGGGTCACGGTGTAGCCGTGATTGTCAGCGCAGAACATCAGGTTTGAAACTGAAGCGCATGCAGGCGGGCGAACAGGCCGCCCCGCGTGAGCAACTCCGCTTGCGTGCCCTGCTCGACGATGCGACCCGCTTCCAGCACGATGACGCGGTCGGCGCGCTCGATGGTGGACAGCCGGTGGGCGATGACGATGGCGGTGCGCCCGACCATCAGCCGCTCCAGCGCCGACTGCACCAGCCGCTCGGATTCCGAGTCCAGCGCCGAGG
>JBEANV010000145.1:0-4227 GCA_041165285.1 Pseudomonadota bacterium
GTATGCGCGGTGCGATCGGGAAACGCATATTGCGGGCGAACGTCGTACTCCCGCGCCTGCAATAGCCGCTGGAGCCACCGAAGGGTGGTGTTCATGGTACTAACCCCGCGCACCAGATGGCCGGCACGGTGGCCCTCAGCCCGCCAGAGACGACCGAACAGATGCCCGCATAGAGTTCCACTTCAGCGCCCTGGAGCGGTGCCACGACAGGCGGGTCTGGCGGAGGTGGGGGAGGTGGCGGAGTCGCCCCGCCATCGTTCCACATGAACGAGAACACCGGGTCATAGCGCCAGCGGTCCCAGATCGATCGCGCCCCTTTGTCGGAGCCAATGGCCCCCGGGTGCAGACCGTCTGAGGTGCTAAGCGGCACGAGGTCGGTATCCGCCGTGACCCAGTTCAGCCCGAGCGGAAACGCGGGGCTCACGGTCGAGAGGTTGTAGTTGATCCCGTCTGAGTAGAGCGGCAGGTACTCGACCACGATGCCATTGGTCTTCACGCCCACCGAAGCCGCGAGCAGCGCGTCGTCGTCATGCACGGCGGTCATCGTGGAGAGCGGGCCAACCGCTTGGTGCGGTGGGTTGCCGGTGGACCATGTCACGATGCGGACGTTCGGCAGGTGATAGCGGGTGGCCGTGATGATGCCGTCCAACTGCGCCGTCGAGATCGACCCGTTCACGCTCGGGTTCGCCGTGTTCAGAATGAAGTGAACGTGCTGCACCGTGTCGGCGTGCGGGTAGGCGTTGATGTAGCCCATCGCCCCGGTCCAGGCTGGGTCGTTCGGGTTCGCCCACTCCTTCGCGGTCTTGCCGTTGCTGGCGAAGTTCCACGCATCGAAGTCCGACGCCCGAAGACCCGCATACAGCCCGCCATTCTTGATCATCGCCTGCCACGGCACGCCGATCTTCTTGGCGCCGCTGTTCCCCAGGAGCACCGTCGTGATCTTCCCGTTGATCGGGTGGATCTGCGCGGCAGCGGCCAAGAGTTGCGTCTGGAGCTCGGGAGTGCGGGTGTAGACGACAGGCGGCAGGCCGGAGGATGTCACAGCTTCGTTTCGGCCGGAGGTGCGGTCATCATCAGCCGGCAGTTGGGCGAAGGCTGGCGCGGCGATCAGCAGGCCCAGCAGGATCATCAGGACGACACCAGAGTAAACGATGGACTTGGGGAATCGGTACACGGATTGAGAGTGTTCCCGTGGCGTTCCCGTGAATCGTGCAGATGCGTAAATCACTCCCATAAACAGCCTCCAAAATGAGTGTGGACGTTCTATACCGGTGACGTTGGCTGGCGTGGCGAGCGCGCGAGGATTTCGGCCCGAATCCGTCGATCGGCGCGTGATTCCCAGCGTCCAGCGATGTGTGCGTTCATAACAGAGCCACACACACCGTAACACGGAAACACCACGATCTAGCGATTCTATTCCCGTCGTGCTCCCGATTTGTGCTAGCCCGATGTACCACCGGGAGCGTCACGGGAATGCGTCACGGGCGGGAGGCCGAGGTACCCCATCATCTGGTCGAGCGAGGACCACGGCCCCATCAGTTGAATCGTGCGCGCGTCGATGTGATGGTCTCGCAGCATCCGCGTGGCCCCTGTGGCTCTCGTGGACGAGTGCCACACCAGCCCGCCGCGGTCGAGCCCCCAGGGGAGCCCGGCTGCCGCAAACGCCGGTCGCACCTGGTTCAAGAACCGCGAGTGGGGATCGCCGTCGGGTTCCGTGAACTGCGCGCCCCAGACCGGGAAGAACAGCCCGTCATGCGTCGTCGGGGTTCTGGCCTGGAGGATCCCGAGGGCGCGCGTCTGGAGCTCGGTGGGGCCGGTGAGGTCCACGCTGTGCGGGCCAGCCTTGGCGTCCACCACGAGCGTGGTCCCGCGGAGCTGGTGCCGGCGTAGGGTGATCAAGTTCTCCGCGCGCAGCAGCGTCCCGACGCCCACGAGGTAGAGATCCCGCAATTCTGGTTCCACGGCTTCGAGCGCCGCCAGGAGGGCTGGCTCCTCGTCGGCGGTGACGGTCCGCTTGGGACGAGACTTGGCGCGCTTCACCCGCAACCCGACCAGGGGGGAGGCGGTGAGGTGTTCCCCAACGGCTCGGTTGATGATGCTCCGTAGCAGGTTGATCTCGCTGGCAATGGTGCTGCGCTTCCGACCCTTGGCGACTCGCCCGGCTTCGTACTCCGTCACGAGCGCCGGCCGAATGTCCTGGAGCAGCGTTGGCCCGAAGAATCGGCGCAGCGTGTTGATCGTGCTCCGCTCGGACTCGGCCGACTTGTGTTGTGCGGTCACATGCTGTTCGTACCAGTCCGCGTAGGCCGTGAAGGTGATGGCGCGTTGCGTCTCGAGCCCGACCCTCGCCTTGGCGAGCTGCACCATGTGCTGGTGGTAGATCGACTCCGCCGCGGCCTTCAGCGCTTTGCGTCCTTCGGGTGTGAGCGCGGCGTGGGGGACGCGCGTGTTGATCTTTCGTCGTGTGCCTTCGAGGAAGCACCACCAGAACGGTGAATCGGGACGTGCGAATAAACCCATACGGTTGAGTCGTTAGCCGTTGTGACCTTCCCTGACAGGGCGGCCAGTGAAAATATCTGGACTCAGTACTTTTTCTGTCTAGCGCGTGTCGAGATGTGGGCGTAGTATCGGCGTCTCTCGTCGGCCACGCGCGCAAGGGAAGGAATCGAACGACCATGCCGGTGCCGCGCCTTCGGAGTTGGTATCACGTCGATTCTGATGACGTGGACACGCTGGACAAGTATTACAGCCTCAACGCCTCCGCGCGGATCCACGTCCGCGCGACGGTGCTGCGATTGTTCCAGATGCCGTTTCCCGTAGCGCAAGAATTGATGCCTCAGCAAACGGACGAGAGGCACCAGCCGCCAGCGCTTGCTCCAGCGCCAGCAGCAGCGGGTCACGCGGCGCGGCAGGCACTGCGGCTGGTATCCGCCGCTTCTGGAGGTCGGTCAGGCTGATCCCGTAGAACGCACAGATCGCCACGGCCTGGTCGATGTCGGCGTGGCGCGTGGGCGGGTTGTCGGTGTACTCCGTTACCCATCCAGACCCCACCCCGAGGTGTTGCGCGAGCCGCGTCCCGTTGCCGCGCGCATAGTGCGTTCCCTCCGGTCGCGCCCGCGACCGCACGAAGTCTCGCAAGTGTTCAGCGATCACTCCGCCCTTTGCCACTCTGGGCCACCGTAGCCCTGAAAACGCTCCGGAATCGCAAGTTTCCCAAAGCGTGAGAAAAGTTCTTGACACGCACTCTCCCGATTTGAGAGTATCCGTTTCGTGGGCATCAGCAACGCCAAGCGGACAGAGATTCGGCGCTTCTACAAGACGCGCCGCGTAGACCTGGACTTGACCCAAGACGACGTCACGGAACGCGCGGGCCTGCTCGTGGGTCGGTTCTGGAAGATCGAGAACGGCCGATCGCTCCCCACCGATGGTGAGCGCAAGGCCATCGCGCGCGTGCTGAAGGTGGCGGCAAGCGCGCTACCTGGAGTTGAGCACGCAGAACCGCAGGCGGTGGCGTCGTGAGCTGGATGACCGCCGAGCAGGCGTCCAAGCATCTCGGCTTCAACACGGTCGGGGCGTTTCGGATGTGCCGGTCCCGATACAACCGCGCGAACCCGAAGCGCCCGATCAAGGGGTATCGCCTGCTGGGCGGGCGGTCGCTGCGGTTCAAGCAGACCGATCTCGATCGGCTCGTGGAAGCCGAGCGGAAAGCGGTGGCGCTGTGATCACCCGCGCCCAACTGGAAGCCGACGGTTGCGTGGTGAACCCGTGCATGTGGATCGGGGACGGCTGGTTCTACTGCCGCACCTGTGACCGCAGCACGCGGCATGTGGCGCTGTCGCACCGGGGCGAGTCTGACGCCTACGAGGTGTGCACAACCTGCGACACCTACACCGGGCGCGGACGGTTGCGCGATCACGCGGTCACCGAACAGCGGAGGGCATCGTGACACGCGATCGATCTGATTGCACTGTTCGGGCGCTCGCGACCGTGACTGGCGTAGGCTACGCGACCGCGCACGCGCTGTTGAAGGACCACGGGCGCCGCGACGGCACCGGCTTCAATCTCGGTCGTTGGTTGGCGTGCCAGTGTCGGCCCGCGTTGGGTGAGCCAGAGTTCGTTCTTGGCTTCGACACCGTGTATCGCTCCCATCCTGCAGGGAAAGGCCAGAAGCGG
The DNA here is from genome assembly GCA_041165285.1 of Pseudomonadota bacterium. Taxonomy (GTDB): domain Bacteria; phylum Pseudomonadota; class Gammaproteobacteria; order Burkholderiales; family Burkholderiaceae_C; genus Sphaerotilus. The sequence continues at coordinate 4,174 of JBEANV010000145.1, forward strand.
CTGACGGCAGAGTCCTTCGCCGCGTGCTATCCGTCTGGGCGCTTCATTGTGCAG
>JBEANV010000146.1:0-4724 GCA_041165285.1 Pseudomonadota bacterium
GCGCGAGTGGTGCCAGGAGCGCGACGGACACTGCTGGATCGCCACGCGGCTGCCGAAGGGTGAACAGAAGATTGCGGCGCTCCTGGCCGGGCCGTGCGGAGGGGACTCCACCTGGGCGCACCTTGGAGAATGGCGGCGATCGAACACGCGCGGCATGGCACCGGATCAACGTCATCACACCAAGGGCACGGCGATGATGTGCGCCGATCACCATCGCCGGTATGACGCGCACGAGTTCGATATTAGCCTCGGATTCTTGGGCGCGAACGGGTCGCCGCTGGTGGTGCCGCACGTCCGAAAGGGGGCCGCGTGAACAATGCCGTGATGTTCGGTCGTGCCACCGACGAGTGGGCCACTCCCCGCGAGTTGTTCAAGGAACTTGACCGAGAGTTCTATTTCGGTCTGGACGCGGCGGCGACGGCTGATAACGCGCTGTGCCTACGGTGGCTCACTGACGCGCTGGCCGTGGACTGGGCTGGGAATGCGTGGGGGCACCCAATCTATCTCAACCCGCCTTACTCCCGCTGCCGAGAGTTCATCGGCAAGGCGGCGCTGGAGGCCTCGCGTGGGGCCACTGTGGTCTGTCTCGTGCCGTCAAGGACAGACACGCGCTGGTGGCACGAACACGTCTGGGACCGTGAGCAGCACACCTTCCGGCCCGGTGTTGAGGCACGGTTCATCAAAGGCCGGTTGAAGTTCGGGGACAGCACGAACAGTGCGCCGTTTCCATCGGTCATTCTGATCTTCAGGCCCACGCCATGACGCAAGCGATGCTGGACTACACCCATCCACGCGCCGAGTCGGACTGTGACCGGATCGCGCGGATGTTTCGCCAGCGGCCTGGGGTGTGGATCTCCGCGCTGGAGTTCGCCCCGATCTGTCTCGCGTGGCGCACCAGGATCTCGAATCTGCGCTATGCGCCGTATTCGATGGTGATCGAGTGGCGCAGCGAGCAGCACGGGCGCACGAAGCGCAGTTTCTATCGGTGGGCGGCGTGAGCCTCGATGTGTATCTAACGGCCGTGAGGCCGACAACGGTGTATGAGTTGAACATCACGCACAACCTCACGACGATGGCGAATGCGGCTGGGCTTTACCTTGCGCTCTGGAGGCCTGACGAAATAGAGGTCACCACGGCAGAGCAGTTGATTCCAATCCTTCGCAGTGGGCTCAAGCAGTTGATCGACGTGCCAGACAGGTTCAAGGCGTTGAATCCGCCCAATGGCTGGGGCGACTACGACGGGTTCGTGCGAGTGGTGCGCGAGTACCTCGCGGCGTGCGAGGCGAATCCGGACGCCACCGTGAGTGCGTGCCGGTGAGGCGGAACAGCCTGGGCGAGTCGTTACCCGAGGTTGCGCCCAGCGATCTGAGCTACGACGAGAAGAACTTAGCCAGTTACCGACGAGCGGAGCGAGATGCCAAAGATGCGATCGAAGTACGGCGCGAAGCGGACGGAGGTGGACGGGATCGGGTTCCACAGCCAGAAGGAAGCGCGGCGCTATCAGGAGCTGAAGCTATTGGCGGCGGCAGGAGAGATTCACAGCCTCGCGCTGCAACCTGAATTTGACTTGAACGTCATCGGCGGATATGTGAAGGACGTGCGGTATCGCATCGGCGGCTACAAGGCCGACTTTCAGTACATCAACAGTCGAACCGGAAAGCGCATCGTTGAAGACGTGAAGGGCTTCAAGACGCCGCTCTACCGCTGGAAGAAGAAGCACGTCGAGGCGCAGTACGGGATCGCGATTCTTGAAACCTAGTCACGCGAATACGGCGGCGGGGATGTGATGAGACAGGAGATCGAAATGGATTCAGGTGAGTCGATGGAAATGCCGAAGTGGCGCTGCATCAAGGACGTGCATGCGCTGAAGATCAGCGCCGTCGTGTTGGATGCTGATGAGGCGCGAGCCGAGAACCGAGAAACCGATGGCAGCGCATTTCTGCTGCCGAACGATACCGCCTACGCGCCGATCAAGGTCACATCGGCGTACGTGCAGAAGCACCGGCCCGCTGGCGAGGGCTACTACGTTGTCTACAAGGACGGCTACACGTCGTGGAGTCCGGTCGCCGCCTTCGAGGAAGGCTACATCCGCTACGGCTCGCGCGAAGGGATGCCGCTACCGATGAGTGGCGGCATGGGCAGCGCTGGCTTCACGACTCGCTAGTCGGGCCTGTGGGGCGCGGGTGCGCGTGGAGCGTGTGGGATGAAATCGACAGTTGCTGGTGGCTACAAGAATCTGCGAGGCCAGCGCGTGCAATCGCGGAGCATCATCGGCGGCGTGCTCGTGGGCACCGTGATCACGCACATTCGCGACAACAAGTGGTTGGTGCAGTTCGACGGTTGTCGGGTCACGCTGAAGCGGAATGAGTTCACGTTGGCCAAGGGAGGCGAATCGTGCTGAAGCTCTACATCGCGCTCGGCGACAACGTGATCGGGATCGAGACGGACGAGCCGACGCCAGACGTGCGGGCCATTGTCAATCGCTGGTTCAACGCGGTCACATCATCGGACACACAAGAACGGCTCGACGCGCTGACCGAGCGCGCGTTGAAGGCCACCGAGCACCTGGCGGAGACGGTGCAGGCGCATCAGTGATTCAGCCGCACCTGATCGGCTCTGGCTGGCTGGAGATGAAGGACGGCGACGAGTCGTGCCGCACCATCTTCGACCGCCACTACAGCCGACGGGTGTACGCGGATGGGCGCAAGCCGAAGCAGTTCGTTGGCCCTGGACAGAAGCGCGTCTTGATGCTGGCTGACGGTCGGGCGTTGTTTGCGTGGCGGAAGCACATCAGCGACGACGGACAGACTGGGGTCAACTGCGCGATCTTTCGGAACGAGAGCGACGAACGGGCCTCGGATCTGATTCGGCAAGCGGTGCAGCTCGCACGGGAACGGTGGTGGGCTGACGAGCGGTTCTACACCTACATCGACCCTCGGAAGGTGAAACCGACGATGGTCAGGGGCTATCCGGTGTGGGGCTGGTGCTTCTACAAGGCTGGGTGGTCGTTCGATTCGGTTGGCAAGGGCGGCAAGCACGTCTTGGCCCTGCCGAGTAATCAATCGTAAGCAACGGCCGCATGTCGCGGCGAAGGAGAGCAGAGATGGGCGACGTCAACATGGCAGCACTCACGGCAGTGGTCGAGCGGATCGAGACGGTGAACGGGTCAGCGATTGCGCTGATCAACGGGTTTGCGGATCAGGCGGAGCAGTTCAAGGACGACCCGGTCGCCATTCAGGCGCTGGTGGATCGGGCGCGGGCGTCGGCGGATGGACTGGCGGCGGCAGTGACGGCGAACACGCCAGCGACGACGGAGAGCACGGTACCGCCAGCGGTGGAGGGCTAGGTGCCAATCGACAAGCCGTACGCGTACCACAAGCCGAGCGACGACGGGATGGACCGAATCAACCGTCTGCGCGAGGCGTTCTCGGCTGTAGACCGAGCGATCAAGGAGACGTGCCCAGACTCGCGGCAGAAGTCGGTCGCGATCACTGAACTGGAAACCGCCGCGATGTGGGCTATCAAGGCCGTCGTGTTCAACGATCCGGCCAGCGTGATCGAACCACCGGCGGCGTAGGGCAGCACAGCGGGGGTCGGCCGGCGCGTGGTCGCCGGTCGGCCCGAGGCGAAAACACCGCAGAAAAGGCTTAGTTTGTTGGGGTTGCGATGGTAAAATCTAGGCCACAATTAATCGGCGCAGCACCGGTGGTGAGGGCCGGCGCCACGCCTAACCAAGGCACCTTTGAAGGAGGCGTCTGTGGCTAACGGCCTATCTTACCCCAGGGCGCACGCATGAGTTACGTGCGCGTCGAATCATCCGTCCCCCGTCACCGCAAGTTCCTCAAGGCAGGCCCAGCCCCTTCGTGGCTCTGGCTCTGCGGACTCGCGTACTGCCAAGAAGGGCTGACCAACGGCTTCATCCCCGAAGAAGCTCTGACGTCGCTGGGCGTGCCGAAGAACGCGCCGTACCTCGCAGAGCGGCTGGTGAAGGCCGGGCTCTGGGATCTCGTCTCAGGCGGCTGGATGGTTCACGACTACCTCGAGCACAACCGATCGTCCGAACAGGTCGGTGACTTGAAGGCCAAACGTAAGAAGGCTGGTGAGGCTGGAGGGCGTCCGCCGAAAGCAAACGGAAAAGCAAATGACGACACGGTTGCTTTTGAGTGTGAAAGCAACGCTGTAGCTGTAGCTGTAGATGCAGTTGCTTTGGTTCTTCCTTCTGAAGAAAAGAAGGTGAAGAAACGCATCGGTGCCCGAGACGTGTGGTTCCGAGAGCTCTACGACCGTTACCCAGAGAACCGCCGGCAGCGCGGCCGGATCGTGGAGGGCCTGTTCAACGACGTGTTCTCAAGCGACGAGCGGCCGGACGAGTCCGTGTGGTCGGACATGTGCTTGAGCCTTCAGAGCGCGCTCGAGGGCTACGAGTGGCGCGTCAAGGGCATGGTCCCGAAGCTCGAGAACTGGCTGGTGAACGGGAACTGTTTCCAGCGGCACGAGCGCGCCCCTGCGGAAGCACTCGTCAGTCCGAAGACGGCGCGCACACTCTCGAGCCTCGAGCAGTTCGTGAAGGACGGGACCAATGACGCGCATTGAGTTTGCCGCCATCATCGCGCCCCTCACGCTGGCGATGCGGACGGAACTGGACCGAGCGACGGTCGGCGCCTACTTCCGCGTGCTCGAGAGCGTGCCGGCCAACCTGCTCGAGGCCGCCGTCGAAAGCTTTC
>JBEANV010000147.1:0-2551 GCA_041165285.1 Pseudomonadota bacterium
TCCCCTGCGGCACGTTCTTGCTGGCGATCTGGTAGGCGCACATCACCGCGACGAACCCGAGGATGACGACACAGAAGAAGGCGGCGATGGCCAGATCCAGGGCCAGCGAGCGGGAAACCAGACCGTGCTTCGATGCCGAGCGGCGGCGGTTCAACATGTTCCAGACGATGCCCACGCAGGCCACCAGTCCGATGATCCAGCTCCCGGTCGTGCCGATCGCACCGTCCAGGCCACCGCCGATCAGCAGGAACACCGGATCGGTCACGGGTTGCGTGCGGCCATCGGAGAACAGGAAGGCGATGCCGCGAAAGGACACCAGTCCGCCCAGCGTGACGACAAAGGACGCGACCCCCAGGTAGGCCGTCAGCCAGCCCTGGTAAAGGTAGATGGCCATCGAGATGACCAGCCCCACGAGGCTGGCCGGCACCCAGTGCCAGCCCTTGCTGTACATCAGGTAGGCGATCGCCACGCCGACGGTGGCGAGCACCGAGCCGACCGACAGGTCGATCTGGCGCGAGACGATGACCAGACCGATGGCGGCCGCGATGATGCCGACCACCGCGCTCTGCTGCGCGATGTTGTAGAGGTTTTCAGGGGACAGAAAGATCCCGGTCACGGCGTGGAACGCCAGCGCCATCACGACCAGCACGCCGGCCATGATCAGCAGACGCAGGTCCAGCGTGCTGATTTGAAGTTTTTCTCGCAGGGATCGCATCGGACACCTCGGTGGATTCATGGTCCTTGAAGGAAAAACGGTGCGTGCTGCACAGGGCAGCACGCACCCGTAAACCCCTTGGGAGACAACGCTTGCTTACATGCGCACTTACTTGCAGGCGGCCGGGCCGTTGGCCGTGTCCACACCCTTGCAGGCCACGGCCTTGGTGATCCAGCCACCCTTGATGACGGCGTCCAGCTTGTCCGCCGTGACCGGCAGCGGCTTGAGCAGGATGGCGTTCATGCTCACGCCCTTCTCGCCGCCGTTGAACGTGCCGGCACCGGCCGGCTTCTGGCCCTTGGCCAGGGCCACGGCGATGTCGGCGCCGGCCTTGCCCAGTTCACGCGAGTCCTTCCACACCGACACCGTCTGGCTGCCCAGCGCGACGCGGTTCAGCGCGGCGTGGTCGCCGTCCTGGCCCGACACCGGCACGCCCTTGATGCCCTTGGAGGACAGCGCGGCGACGACGCCACCGGCCATGCCGTCGTTGGAGCACACGACCGCATCGACCTTGCCGCCGGTCTTGGTCAGGATCTGCTCCATGTTCTTCTGGGCGGCTTCCGGCTTCCAGTCGTCGGTGTACTCCTCGCCGACGATCTTGATGTCACCTTTGGCGATCGCGTCGGCCAGGACTTCCTGCTGGCCCGAGCGCAGCAGGTTGGCGTTCGGGTCGGTCGAGGCGCCCTTGATCATGGCGTAGTTGCCCTTGGGCTTGGCCGCTAGGATGGCGCGGGCCTGCATGCGCCCGACTTCCTTGTTGTCGAACGAGAGGTAGAACACCTCGGGCGACTCGATCAGGCGGTCATAGGCGATCACGGGGATGCCCTTGGCCTTGGCCTTGGCCAGCGCCGGAGCGATCGCGTCCTTGTCCTGCGCCAGGACCAGCAGCACCTTGGCGCCCTTGCTGATCAGGCCGTCGATGTCGGCGAGCTGCTTTTCGGCCGAGGCGGCCGCGTCCGCCGCGACGTAGGTGGCGCCGTGCTTGGCGAGTTGGTCCTTCAGGGCCTTCTCGTCCGTCGTCCAGCGTTCTTCACGGAAGTTGGACCAGCTCACGCCGACCAGTTGGGCCATCGAGGTGGTGCTGGCCGCAGCGAACAGGGCAGCGACGAGGATCTTGCGTTGCAGATTCATGTTTGTCTCCAGAGTAATGGGATGTGCTGCCGAGGACGGAATCGGCACGGTTTCGTCTTGACCCGGGCCGTCTCCCGGGAAGTGGTGGAAAACTCAAGAAAATGGATTCTGTCCAACGGCCCATGAATACTGATGGCATCAGCCGCTCGGTCCACTGAAACCCCAGTGAATACCCGCAACTGTCCCTTGCCTATTACCAGGCAATGGCAGCAGAACTTTTTATGAATGAACTTCAGAACCGAAGAATCAAACTGGATTTCGATCGCTGATCCATTTGAACGAGGCTCTTCCGAATACAGTCTCGTTTACTTAGAGTTCAGGTTTTATTCAGCGTGTTGTCAGACTAACGCAATGAATATTGCATGTCAATGCATGCTGCACACTAAATTGCCAAACTCAGGGGAACACCTAATATCCAAGCTGTCCGCGCACGGCGTTTACCTTGGCAACCATCAGGGTTAACCATGCTTGGCACGCTGATGGGTACGCTTCGTTCGCACGAAGCGCACCCACTCAGTTGCGGCCGCAGCCGCAGCCCACAGCCGATCAGACCGTGTGCGGCGTGAGCGACTGACCGCCAGCCAAGGCGCTGTCCACCACGGCGTCCACGAAGGCGACGCCTTTCAGCCCATCCTGCACGCCGGGAATGTCGCGCCCGATCGCAGCCGGCTCGCGGCCTTCCTGGCGGGCCCGGATGGCCTCCGC
>JBEANV010000148.1:0-3977 GCA_041165285.1 Pseudomonadota bacterium
CCGCCGCGCAGCGCCAGCAGTTGCTGGTGGTCGCGGGCCAGGCGCACGGTGTGCTGCACATCGGCCACGTCGCGGGCGTAGACGATGAGCCGGGGCCGCCGGTCAATCATGCCGTTGTAGACCTGACGAGCGGTGTCGTAGTCGGGGTCACTGGGCTGGACGAGACGTCCGTGCAACACGGCAGCCAGCGCGGAGACGGCAGAAGCGGACAACATGGCGGAACCTCCTGGTGGTCCGCGATCCGCGAACCATGCCGCTGTTGTAGACCCGCCAGCGTCGCCCGCCAATAGTCAGGATTGACTATGCCGCCCGACTATCCCGCAGGGGCGGCGAAGGACTCGGGGCGAACCTGCGACACCTCGACGATGACATCGGCGGGCAGACCGGCGCGGCGTGCGGCCTCCAGGATCTCGTCGGCACTGCTCGATTCGTAGAGGCAGTAGGTCTTGCGCTGGTCGGCACTCAGGAAGGAATACAGCCAGTGGACACCGACCTCGGCATTGAGGTGCTGCAGCGAGGCCACGCCCTCGGCGTCGAGGTCGAGGCGTTCGGCGAACTGGCGTTCGATGAGGAAAAGCGGCATGGCAACCTCCCAGGGATAGGTCATTCGGGCAGAACCGTTCCCAGCGTAAGCCGCTCCCCGGCAGGTGACAAGCGGACTCTTTGACACCCCGGTCGGCTTGCCTCACCCCCTTTGGCGCGACATACTGCACGGACTGGTACGCAAACGTAGCAGTGTGGGCAGGGAGGCGCGATGCGAGCGGTACTCGACCCGGAGCGTGGGCATCTGGTGGGTCGCCACGATGAGTCTGCCCGGCTCGATGCCCTCTTGCACCAAGCCCGCGCAGGACGGCGCCATCTGGCCCTGCTGTCCGGCCCTGCGGGGTCGGGCAAGTCGCGGCTGGCCAGCGAACTGGAGCGCGCCGCGACACAGCTCGGCGATCTGGTGGTCTGGGGCCGCTGCCCGGAAGCGCCGGGGGCACCGCCGTTCTGGCCGTGGACCCAGGCACTGCGCAGCCTGCGGGGCCAATTGCCCGCGGACCCTGCCAGCGACCAGCCTGGCGGCGGACTGACCGCCCTGCTCGACCAGATGACCCCCGCCGAAACGACCCCGTCCACCCCCCAGGCGGACACCGGCACCGAGCACGCACGCTTCCGCCTCTTCGACGCCGTGGCCCTCGCGCTGCAGCGGGCGGCCGATGGCCGGATGCTCGTGCTGATCCTGGACGATCTGCACTGGGCCGATCCGTCGTCGCTGCGGCTGCTGGCATTTGTGGCCGACGGACTGGACCGGGCGCGGGTGGCGCTGGTCGTCACCTTCCGCGACGACGCCCTGACCACCGATCCGGCGCTGCGCGACACGGTGGCCGAGTTGCTGCGGCTGCAGCGTGTGCAGCAGATCCGGCTGCCGCTGTTCACGCAAGACGAGGTGCGCGAATACCTGCGCCGGCACCTGCCACCACGGGGAACAACCGAAGCATTGGTGCGCCTCGTCCACGAGCGCACGGACGGACTGCCCTTCTTCGTGGCGGAGACCGTGCGTTTCCTGCTGGCGCACGACGCCGATCGCCTGGCCGACATCCCGCCGGGCATCCGCGCCATGATCGGCAAGCGGGTCGCAGCCCTGTCCGCCCGCACGCGGCAGGTGCTGACGACCGCCGCCTGCATCGGCCGCCGCTTCTCGCCTGCGCTGCTGATCCGGCTGAGCCTGGACCGCTCCGACGACGAGGTATTGCAGTCGCTGGACGAGGCCCGCACCGCCGGCCTGATCGAGGCGGGCCCGGATGCCGAGTGGCTGCACTTCAGCCATGCACTGGTCCGCGAGACGCTGTATGCCGAGGTGCTGCCGCTGCGGCGCAGCAGGCTGCACCTGCGCATCGGCGAGCTGCTGGACGCCGATGCGCCCGCGCAGCCTCCCGCCAGCCTGTGGCCGGAGCTGGCCTACCACTACGCCGAGGCGGCGAGCGTGGGCGGTGCGGCCCGGGCTCTGGCCTGCGCCCGCAAGGCTGGCGAGGTTGCAGCGCAGGCCCACGCCCACGAGGAAGCCGCACGCTGTTTCCGCACCGCGCTGGCGATGCTGGACCGACCGGGGCAGGCCGATCCCGTTGTGCGCTGCGAGTTGCTGCTGCGCCTGGGCCGTGCGCTCACCGAGCACGGGGCAGGACTGGCCAGCGTCGAGGTCTGGCAGGCTGCCGCCGCACTGGCCGATCAGCTCGACCAGCCGCCGCTGCTGGCCCGCGCCGCGCTCGGTCTGGCGATATCGATGAAGCTGCAAGGCCTCGCCAGCGAGCAGGTGATCCGGTGGCTCGACCGCGCACTGGCCCGCGACAGTCTCCATGACGACGTGCGGGTCGAACTGCTCTGCCAACTCTGCCGCGCCCGCATCTACCTCGACCAGCGGGCCGCCGCCGACGAGGCCCACCACCAGGCGCTCGCGCTCGCCCCCGACAGCGGCCCGGCACGCCGACGCTACTTCGCACGGATGTGCCTGTGCACGGCGGTGTACTGGCCAGAGGCACTGGAGCGGCGCCTTGCGCTCGGCGAACAGGCGCAAGCGCTGGCCCTGGCGCACGACGAGATCCCGCGGACCACGCTGGTGGAGCTGCTGTGCTACCGGGTGACCGATCTGATGCGACAAGGCGCCCGACAAGCCCTCGCCGAAGCGCAGCAGCTCGGCATCGCGCTGGCCCGGCAGGGCCGATTGGCGCTCTACGAAGGCATGCTGGTGGGCAACGTCGCCATCACTGCCCTCAACGAGGGATACCTGCACGATGCCGAAGCCCAGGCGACCCGGGCCATGCTGCTTGGCCGCAAGGTCTCCGAAACGCAGGCCACCACGGCCTATGGCATGCAGATGTTCTGCATCCGCCGGGAGCAGGGCCGACTGCGTGAAGCGCTGCCCATGCTGCAGCACCTGGTCGGCACGGGCGCCTCGTCGGCATCGGCGCAGGCCTCGCTCTGGCGCCCGGGCTTGATGCTGCTGTATGCCGAGCTGGGCATGACGGACGCGTGCCGCGCCGAGTACGACGCGCTGTTGCCCATCGCCTGCGCGCCGACCGCGGGCGACGCCAGTGCGCTGTGCAGGCTGCTGTTCACGGCGGAAGCCTGCGTGGCGCTCGACGACGCCCGTGGCGCCGCCGCCCTGCGCGAACGGCTGCAGCCCCACGCCGGCAGCGCCCTCGTGGTGGATGCGGGTGGCGGCCCGTGCGCCGGGTCGGCCGACCGGCTGCGCGGCATGCTCGCCACGGTGTGCGGCGATTTCGGCGCGGCGCAAACCTGTTTCGACACCGCGCTGGCCTTCGAGACTGCTTGCGGCTGGCGCACCTGGGAAGCGCACACCCGCTTCCGCCTGGCCTGGATGTGGCAACGGCGCAATGCCCCGGGCGACGCCGAAGCCGCCCACCGCCTGGTGACCCGCGTCCAGGCCGAGGCAGCGGCGATCGGTCTGCAAGGGGTGGTGGCGCACTGCCAGTCGCTGCTGAGCCGACTCGATGCCGCCCGGCCCCACCACCAACCGGGTGGTCTCACCCACCGTGAGGTCGAGGTGCTGCAGCTCATCGCCATCGGCCGCAACAACCGCGAGGTCGGGCAGGTGCTGTCGATCAGCCCGAACACGGTCGCCAATCACATGCGCAGCATCCTCGACAAGACCTACTGCGCCAACCGCACGGAGGCGGCGGCGTTCGCGGCCCGGGAGGGGCTGCTGAAGGGGTGAAGCCTCAGTGCCGCAGCTTGTACCCGCTCGCCAGCAGCCGCAGCGCGACCGTGGCGATCACCAGGAAGCTGGTCGCCACCACCGCCAGACTCACCCACGGCGACACGTCGCTGACCCCGAAGAACCCGCGCCGGAAGCCGTCGATCATGTAGAAAAACGGGTTCAGGTGGCTCACGCCCTGCCAGAACGCGGGCAGCGAATGCACCGAATAGAACACGCCCGACAGGAAGGTCATGGGCATGATGATGAAGTTCTGGAACGC
>JBEANV010000149.1:0-3306 GCA_041165285.1 Pseudomonadota bacterium
AGGAAAAACGGCACGTTGAAGTCGTGCTCCGACAGCTCCAGCCAGACCTTCTCGTCCTTCTGCCACGCGGTGATCATCCCGCCGAAGCGTTTCGCATCGCGGGTCACCAGCGCGAACAGCGGCAGCGGATTGACCACCGGTGGCAGGACTGCCACTGCTGGCGCACCCGCTGCGGGCGCAACCCCTGTCGGCGCACTGGCGGCGCCGGGTGGTCGGACGGCGGAGGCCGCTGGCGCGGGGACTGCAGCGGCCACGGTCGTCGTCGCCGGCCCGTGGGCACAGCCGGTCAGCGCCACCAGTGCGGCGGCAAGAGAAGTCAGGGAGCGCGGCGACATGCAGATCCAGTGCAACGAGGGAAAACAAGCAGGGATTGTGGCCGCCGGCCACCACTCAATCGGGCACGCGGTCCAGATCGCCCAGCCAGACCGTGGCTTCTGCATCGCTCGGCGCGCGCCAGTCACCCCGCGGCGAGAGCGATCCGCCCGAGCCGACCTTCGGTGCGTTCGGCACGCAGCTCCGCTTGAACTGGCTCGTCTTGAAGAAGCGCCACAGGAAGGTGCGCAGATGGCGCTTGATCTCGGGCAGCGGATAGGCGTTGTGGGCGCCGATGCCCTCGGGCCAGCGCCCGGTCTGCGCGTCGCCCCAGGTATGGAGCGCGAGGAAGGCCACCTTCGATGGCGCGAAGCCAAAACGCAGCGTGTAGTAGAGGTGGAAGTCCTGCAGCTCGTAAGGCCCGACGCTCGATTCGCTCGACTGCTGCGGCTGGCCGTCGGCATTGCCGGGCACGAGTTCCGGGCTGATCTCGGTCTCGACCACGTCGATCAGCGTCTGGCTGCAGTCCGGCCCGAACTCGCCCTTGCCCGCCACCCAGCGCACGAGGTGCTTGACCAGCGTCTTGGGCACGCTGGCGTTGACGTTGTAGTGCGACATGTGGTCGCCCACGCCGTAGGTACACCAGCCCAGCGCCAGCTCGCTCAGGTCGCCGGTGCCCACGACCATCGCGTTGTGGTGGTTGGCGAGGCGGAACAGGTGGCTGGTGCGCTCGCCGGCCTGCACGTTCTCGAAGGTGATGTCGTACTGCGGCTGGCCGTCGGCGAAGGGGTGGTCGATGTCGTCGAGCATCTGCTGGCAGCTCGGGCGGATGTCGATCGTCTGCGCCGCACAGCCCAGCGAGTCCATCAAGCGCAGCGCCTGGTCCAGCGTGCGCCCGCTGGTGGCATAGCCGGGCATCGTGTAGGCGCGGATGTTGGTGCGCGGCAGGCCGAGCCGGTCCATCGTCTTCGCGCACACCAGCAGCGCATGCGTCGAATCCAGCCCGCCCGACACGCCGATCACGAGCTGCTGCACGCCCGACGACTGCAGCCGCTTGGCCAGCGCCTGCACCTGGATGTTGTAGATCTCCTCGCAGCGGGCATCGAGGCTGCGCGGGTCGGACGGCACGTAAGGGAAGCGGTCCACCCAGCGTTTCAGCGGCAGCACCACGTCGTCCGGCCGCTTCAGCGCCACGCGCACCGTGCGGAACTGCGCCACCTCGGTGCGGTGGCGGGCGGCGGAGGCGGCATAGCTGGTCTGGCGCATGCGCTCGCGAGACAGGCGCTCCAGATCGACATCGGCGGTGAGAAGTTGCGCGTCCATGCGGAAGCGTTCGGACTCGGCCAGCAGCGTGCCGTTTTCGCAGATGAGCGCGTGACCGTCCCAGGCCAAGTCGGTGGTCGATTCGCCGTAGCCGGCCGAGCTATAGAGGTAGGCGGCGACACAGCGGGCCGACTGCTGCGCCACCAGCGCCTGGCGGTAGTCGGCCTTGCCGATCGTCACGTTCGACGCCGACAGGTTCACCAGCACCGTCGCCCCGGCCAGCGCCGCGAACGACGACGGCGGGATCGGCACCCACACGTCCTCGCAGATCTCGACGTGGAACTTCAGGCCCGGCAGGCCGGCGCCGGCATCGAACAGCATCTGCGCACCAAACGGCACCGTCTGTCCGCAGAGCAGCACCTCGGTGGAAATCGCCTGCGTCGCCGGGGCGAACTGGCGCGCCTCGTAGAACTCGCCGTAGTTCGGCAGGAAGGTCTTGGGCACGACGCCGAGCAGGCGGCCGTCGAGCACCACGGCCGCGACGTTGAACAGCGCGTGGTCCACCCGCAGCGGCAAGCCCACCACCGCCACCGCCTGCACGCCGACCGACGCCGCCATCACCTGCGCCAGCGCCGCTTCGCAGGCGTCGAGCAGCGCGCGCTGATGGAACAGGTCGTCACAGGTGTAAGCGGACAGCCCCAGCTCCGGAAACGCCACCAGCACGGCCCCCTGCGCCGCAGCCTGGTGGTGCAGCGCAATCGTCTGCTGCGCGTTGAACGCCGGATCGGCCACGCGGCACACCGGGACCGCCACCGCGACACGGGCGAAGCCGTGCGTGTACAGGTTGAAAAACGAGTCCGATGAAGCCAAGTCGAAATCTCCAGAAAGGTCGAAGGTTGTCGGGCGGTGGGGGAATGAACTGTAGCCGGCCGGCATGCGAACATCCGCGGCCATGAACTCGACCCTACGCCTGCATGAAGACCCGGGCGCGATCGACGCCGATGCGTGGAACGCGCTGCTCGCTGCCTGTCCGGCCCCGACACCCTTCCTGCGCCACGAGTTCCTCGCCGCCCTGCACCGCAGCGGCAGCGCCGTCACCGCCACCGGCTGGCAGCCCGTCTTCATGACGCTGGCCGACGCGGATGGCACGCTGCAGGCCGCCGCCGCGCTCTACCTCAAGCGCCATTCCTACGGCGAATACGTCTTCGACTGGGCCTGGGCGGACGCCTGGCAGCGCGCTGGCCAGCGCTACTACCCGAAGCTGCTCGGCGCGGTGCCGTTCACGCCGGTGCCGGGCTCGCGGCTGCTGGCGCGCTCGGACGTGGCGCGGGCGACGCTGCTGCAGGCCATCGAGGCCTTCGCCCGCGACCAGGGGCTGTCGTCGGCGCACCTGCTCTTCCTCGACGACGCCGACCGCCGCGCCGCGCAGGCGCAAGGCTGGCTGATGCGCGAAGGCGTGCAGTTCCACTGGTCGAACCGCACGCCCGCGCCCTACGCCGACTTCGCCGATTTCCTCGCCAGCCTGACCCGCGACAAGCGCAAGAAGATCCAGCAGGAGCGGCGCTATGTGCGAGAAGCAGGCGTGACGTTCGAGGCGCTGCGCGGCGCAGCGATCACCGAGGCGGACTGGGACTATTTCTACGAGTGCTACGACAACACCTACCGCGAACACCGCTCGACGCCCTACCTGACGCGGGCGTTCTGGGCCGAGGTGGCGCGCACGATGCCCGA
>JBEANV010000150.1:0-16436 GCA_041165285.1 Pseudomonadota bacterium
GAAACAACCGCTGATTGCCCTCAACAAGGAGGAGTCGTCGATCAACGCCAAGATCTCGTCCTTCGGCAAGATCCAGAACACGCTGGGCTCGCTCCGGGACAAGGCTGCCGCGTTCAACTCGACCTCGCTCTGGGGCAACACCACGACGACGCTGTCGGACCCGACGGTGGCGACCGTGTCCTCGGTCAGCGGAAAGAGTGGTGTGGCGGGCTCCCACACGCTGCAGATCGATGCCCTGGCCGCCGCCCAGACCGTGAGCAGCACGGCCTTCGCCTCCAGCAGCGCGACCCTGTCCGAAGGCACCTTGACGATCGACATCGGCAGCTGGACGGGCGGGGCACCGCCGACCGCGTTCACGGCCAAGTCCGGCACCTCCGGCATCACGATCTCGATCGGATCGGGGGACATTTCGCTGGGCTCGATCCGGGACAAGATCAACGCGGCGGCGGCGGGGGTCACGGCCGGCATCATCACGGACGCATCCGGTGCGCGCCTGACGCTGCGCTCCACCACCACCGGCGAGGAAAACGCCTTCCGGGTTTCGGTGAGCGAGACGAGCGACGACGGCAATGCCGCGACCGGCCTGTCGGCGCTGGCCTTCGACGCCACGGCCCTGTCCTCGCCGATGACGCTGAGCCAGAGTGCCCGCAACGCGCGTGCCGTCGTCAACGGCATCCCGATCACCTCTGCCTCGAACACGCTCGACGGCGTGATCGAAGGGGTGTCGATCAAGCTCAACAAGACCACGACCAG
Source organism: Pseudomonadota bacterium (assembly GCA_041165285.1). Lineage (GTDB taxonomy): Bacteria > Pseudomonadota > Gammaproteobacteria > Burkholderiales > Burkholderiaceae_C > Sphaerotilus. Next base: position 754 of record JBEANV010000150.1, read on the forward strand.
CGCCGTCGAGATGTCCGTGGCGGCCGACTTCTCGGACGTCAAGACCAAGATCAGCGACTTCATGTCGGCCTACAACAGCGTGGTCGACCAGATCAAGACAGAAACCAAATACGACGCTGCGACCAAGACCGCCGGCAAACTGCAGTCGGACCGGACGGCCATCGGGCTGTTGAACAAGATGCAGTCCCTGCTGCACGAAGAGTTTGCCGGCACGGGCAGCGGAACGCTGAAACGACTCTCGGACATTGGCCTGTCGATCAACGCCACCGGCCGGCTGGAATTGAAGTCTGCCAAGCTGGACGATGCACTGGCCAACCCGTCCCAGGTCAAGGCATTGCTCAACAGCGGAAGTACCGGGGATTCCACCGCGCTGACCGGATTCATGAAGCGCTTTCGCACCTTTGCCGACGCAGCGCAGGGCACGGATGGTCCGATGGAAACCCGGACTGCGGGGCTCAAGAGCCAACTTCGCAGGGTCACGGACCGCCAGGACGCGCTGGATACCCGCTACCAGAGCATCGAGGCGCGTTTGCGCAAGCAATACGATGCGCTGGACCAGCGGATGTCGAATATCACTGCCACCAGCAACTCCGTCAGCCTCATGATCAAGCAGCTTTACGGGTAACCAAACTGGCGTCTGCCGCGGACTTTTTCCGGGGATGGCGGGTGGGGACGGGTTCTAGACTCGTCCCCACTTTTGCTTTCCGAGGCCGCCATGAGTGCCACCACCGCTACACGCCCTGCATTGCCCCATCCTGCCGCGCAGAAGGGCGAAAGCGATCTGGCCCGCCGTGCGGGAATTCGTGGCAAGGAGTTTCTGCGCAAAGGGCAGGCCAGTGCGGCCAGGGAGCAATTCCTGAAGGCTGCGCGGGCTGAGCCGGGCCAGTCGCTGTATTGGCTGCTGCTGGCGCAATGCGAGCACAAACTCGGGCAGTCGGAGCTGGCCATTCAGCACCTGGGCCGCGCGTGGCAACTGCAGCAGAACGATGCCGAGGTTTGTCTGTTGCTGGCGGATTTTCTGCTGGAGGCCCACCGGCATGCCGAGGCGCTGTCGGTGCTGGAGGGTTTGCAGGCCGAGGTCGTGCGCAGCGGAAAATGGTATCTCGCCAAAGCCAAGGCGCAATTGGCTCTGCTGGATTTCGAGGGCACGGTCCGGTCGTGTTCCGGGGCCTTGTCCCGGGCCGGTCAAGACCCGGTATTGAAGAAGCAGGCCTTGCAGGGCATGGGCCACGGCTTGATGAAGTTCGGCGGGCATGCCGAAGCGGCCTGGTGCTACCGCATGCTGCTGGACGACAACCCGCTCGATTTCGGCTCGGCGCTGTGTGCGGCGCACGCCAGTTCCTGGGCCTGTGACTGGCCGGGACTCGCGGGGGATTTCGAGCGGCTGCGGCTGTGCATCGCCCATGTGGAGTCGACCCGCAAGCGTCCCGTGACTGGCAAGAGCCCGTTCCCGCTGATCACGCTCACCGACGATCCCGAGATCCTGAAGTGGGCAGCCAGTCTCACCTACCAGGAGCACTGCGCGGGGATGCAGCCGGTCCGGCAGCGCTCCACCCAGCGGGTGCCGCGCCCGAATGGCAAGCTGCGCCTCGGGCTGATGTCGAGCGACTTCCATGTCCACGCCACCAGCATCCTGATGGCCGAGTTTCTGGAGGGCATCGACCGCGACCGGTTCGAGTTGCATTTCTATTCCGGCGGTCCCGATGACCACTCCGCGCTGCGCGCACGCGTCCGACGCACGGCGGCCAGCTGGACCGAGACGGCCGACCTGTCCTCCACGCAACTGGCCGCCCGGATCCGCGCAGACCAGATCGGCCTGCTGCTGGATCTGAAGGGCTACACCCTGGGCTCGCGCATGGATGTGCTGGCCCACCGCCCTGCGCCGATCCAGATTGCCTGGCTCGGTTTTCCGGGGACGGCCGGCGCACCCAGCCTCGACTATTTCATCGGCGATCCCGTCACGACGCCGATGGACGCCCAGCCGCACTTCACCGAGTGCATCGCGCAGATGCCGCACTGCTACCAGCCCAACGACAGCACCCGGACCCGGCCAGCACCCGCCACGCGCCAGCAATGCGGGCTGCCTGAAGACGCCACGTTCGTGTTCGCCAGCTTCAACATGGCCTACAAGATCGTGCCGGAGGTGTTCGCGGCCTGGTGCCGGATCCTGGAGGAGACTCCGGGGTCGGTGCTCTGGCTGCTCGTGCAGCAGCTGCCGGCGCGGGAGCGTCTGCTTGCCGCAGCGGTACAGCACGGGCTGGACCCGGACCGGCTGGTGTTTGCCCCGTTTGTGTCTGGGGAGCTGCACCGCTCGCGGTTGCCGCTGGCGGACCTGTGCCTGGACACCTTCCCTTGCGGCGGCCACACCACCGCCAGCGACGCGCTGTGGGCCGGTGTGCCCGTGCTTGCACTGATGGGACAGAGCTTCGCCTCCCGGGTCGCTGGCAGCCTGCTCCATGCCCTGGGTCTGCCGGAGCTGGCGTGCAGCGACATTGACGCGTACATCCAGTCGGCAGTCTCGCTGGCCCTGAATCCGGCCGAATTCCAGGCACTCAAAGGGCGGCTGGAGGCGGGACGTACCCAGTCGCCGCTGTTCGACGGGCTTCGCTTTGCGGGCGATTTCGAACGGCTCCTGCTGCGCATGGTGGCGCGCCAGGACGCCGGTCTGCCACCGGTACCGCTGGCTGCCGAGCCTGAGGGCGCGTGAGGCCATCTGCCCGCGCATCCGATCTCAAGTCCCCGCACCGCCACGTCGATAAGCAACAGACACTGCTCCCCGAAGCTGTCAACCGCCCCCAACCGAAGCCATCGCATGTTCAACAGCGCCCTGTCCACCCCCTTCAATCGTCCGCAGCATTTCGCCAATGCCTATCGGCAGATCGGCGTGGAAACGGGCGTTTCTTCGGCCTCGCCGCACCACCTGGTGCTGATGCTGTACGACGGTTTCCTCGAATCGGTCGGTCGGGCTCGGGCAGCGATGGCGGGCGGCGTGACCGAGCTGAAGTGTGCGCAGATCAGCCGGGCGGTGCGCATCCTGGAGGAAGGCCTGATCGCCGGACTCGACATGGTGTCTGGTGGCGAGATTGCCTTGAACCTGCGCAACCTGTACAGCTACGCCGTGGTCCAGTTGACCCGCGGCAATCTGCGCAATGACCCGGCGCTGCTCGGTGAGGTGGAGCGTCTGATCCGGCCCCTGCGGGACGCCTGGGCCGCCATCGGCGCGAAGGTTTCTCATGGGGCAGGGGCTTGAGCCCGGCGATCGGCCTGCTCGTGGTACTGAAGTAAACACTGGGTCCAACATGTCCAAAGCCGCCATCGCCGGATCACCGCACAGCCCTCCGCTGCGCAAGAGCACCCTGTTGCAGTACTACGAGGCCATCGAGCAAGCCAGCCTTGACATGCTGGAAGCCGCCCGGGTGGGCAACTGGGACCGTGTCGTCAAGCTCGAAGGCGCCTGCGCGGTGCTGATCTCGCAACTCAAGCACGCGGCGGGGCAGGACCGGCTCGCCACCGAAGAGGTGCAGATGAAGTCCCGCATCATGCAGCGCATCCTGCTCAATGACGCCGAGATTCGCATGCTCGCCGAGCCGTGGCTGGAGGATCTGGACAGCATGCTGGCCGGCCCGCCCCATGGCACCCTTCACTGAGCGCACTGCGCTCAACCCCGCCCGCGTGTCCAGTCAGGAGCGACCCGGATGATCCCCCTGAATTCTCCGTCGCCGGCCGATGCTGGCGAACCCTCTGCGGATGTCAGCGAGCACCGCGTGCGTGCGCTGGTCGAGATCCGTGCCTTGCTCAGGCAGTTCGTCGATGGTGATGTACCGCTGGCGCTGACCACGCCGGAGGGCATCAACTACGCGACCTCGCTCTGGGCGGAAGACCCGCAGCGTGGTGTGCTGGTGTTCGCCGCCGACCCGCGCGACGAGGCCGTGCAGCGCCTGGCCGAGTCGCACGAGGTGATGGTGACCGGCTACCTCGACAGCGTGAAAGTGCAGTTCGACCTGCACGATCTGGTGCTGGTGCATGGGCGCAGCGCCAGTGCCTTCAATGCGCAATACCCGCGCGAGGTCTACCGCTTCCAGCGCCGCCATGCGTACCGGGTCCGGCCGGCTGGCCGAGCCCAGCCGCATGCCGTGCTGAGTCACCCGGGCCTGGCGCGGCGCCAGATCGATCTGCGCATCATCGACATCAGCAACACGGGAGTGGCGCTGATGCTCAACGAAGAGCTGGACCTGTTCCGCAGCGGGCAACTGCTGCCCGAGGTGGTCATCGAGCTGGATGCCTCGACCTGGCTGCATGTGACGCTGCGGGTGATGCACGTCTCTGAGGTCGGTCTGTCGCCCACCCAGTACCGCCGCATCGGCTGCGAGCTGGTGGATCTGACTGCCGGGGCACAGCGCGAACTGATGCGCTACCTCGACCACACGCAGAAGCGCCACCGCCTGCTGACACTCTGATTCAGCGAACTTCAGGTGTCCTGACACTCAAAAGCCCCCGGGATCACGCAGATCCCGGGGGCTTTTGTCAGACCTGCATGTTCATCACATCGCTGTAGGCCTGCACCAGCCGATTGCGCACCTGCAGCGCGGCCTGGAAGCCGATGTTGGACCGCTGCATCGCGATCATCGTTTCTTCGAGGCTGACCTTGGGGTTGTCCAGCGACACCTCGCGCTGCAGGGCCTGTGCCGCGTGCTGGGCGCCGCTGACGTTGCGCAGCGCCTGGGTGAAGATCTGGGAGAAGCCGTCGGACGGACTCTCCGCGGCCGGGGCCGAGACGGTCGAGCCAAGGCCGGCCATTCCAGCGCGCGCCACGGCCTGGGCGAAGTCGAACGGTTTGAGCTTCATGTCCATGAGGGATCCTCCACAGCTTCGCCATCCTAGAGAAGCAGGGCTGTCGAGATGGACGAAAGAGTGCGGCGATCGGTTGCCTGTTTCCAGCTTCGGTGCAGGGCTGCGCTCGAATAATCCAATCCCAGCGCGACCATTCAGGCCAGCGTGTAACGACCGATTGGACATGGACCTCTCCAGCTCGACTACCCTGACTGCGTCACCACCGGCTCCCGGAGCTGGCGTGGCACGTCTGGCGGAGCGTTTCTCCGCCTTGCCACCCGTGCGCAAGGCCATGCTCGCGGGCGGCCTGTTGTTGCTTCTGGCCGTCATCGGCCTCTCGGCCATGTGGAGCGCACGCCCCGATTACCGGGTGCTGTTCTCCAATCTGAGCGACAAGGATGGCGGCGCCATCGTGGCCCAGCTGACCAAGATGAACGTGCCTTACCGCTTCAGCGAGGGCGGCGCCGCTGTGCTGGTGCCGGCGGACCAGGTCCACGACGTGCGCCTGAAGCTGGCGCAGACCGGACTGCCCAAGGGCTCGACCGTCGGCTTCGAGCTGATGGACAACGCCCGCTTCGGCACCACCCAGTTCCAGGAGCGGCTGAACTTCCAGCGCGGCCTGGAGGGCGAGCTGGTGCGCTCGATCACCGCGCTGTCAGCGGTCGAGTCGGCCCGTGTCCACCTGGCGCTGCCGAACCAGAACGGCTTCTTCCGCGACCAGCAGAAGCCCAGCGCGTCGGTGCTGCTGACGCTGCGTGGTGGCCAGACGCTGGACCGCGCGCAGATCGCTGGCATCGTGCATCTGGTCTCGGCCAGCGTGCCCGAGCTGAACCCGAAGGCGGTGAGCGTGCTGGACCAGTCTGGCGCCATGCTGTCTGACGCCAGCGATGGCAGCGGCGGCGGGCTCGACTCCAGCCAGGTGCAGCATGTGGCGCGCATCGAGGCGCTCTACAACAAGCGCATCCTGGACATCCTGGAGCCGATCGTCGGCCGAGACAACCTGCGCGCGCAGGTGACGGCCGAACTGGATTTTTCGCAGTCCGAATCGACCACCGAGGAGTTCAAGCCGAACCAGGGTGGTGCGGCCGCCGCGGTGCGCAGCGCGCAGCTGTCGGAGAACGGCAGCGGTGGCGCAGGTGGCGGTGCGCTGGCCAGCGGTGTGCCGGGTGCCGCGACCAACCAGCCGCAGGCGGCAGCGTCCGCGCCCATCAATGGCACGGCGCAGGCAATGCAGGCAGCGCAGGCCGGGCAGGGCGGCGCGCTCGGCGCCGGTGGCCGGCGCGATGCGGTGACGAACTACGAGATCGACAAGACGGTCCGGGTGACCCGCGCGGCGTCGGGGGCGATCCGGCGTCTGGCGGTGGCGGTGGTGGTGAACCACCGCACCAGCACCGACAAGAAGGGCCAGACCCAATCCCAGCCGCTCGCGCCCGAAGAGATCGACAGGCTGGTGTCGCTGGTCCAGGAAACCGTGGGGTTCTCCAAGGAGCGCGGCGACACGGTCAAGGTGATCAATGCGCCGTTCCGTGTGCCGGCGCTCGACAAGATCGAGGCGCTGCCGCTGTGGAAACAGCCCCAGACGCTGGAGATGGTGCGCACGCTGGCGGTGCCGCTGGTGCTGGGCCTGCTCGGGCTGGCGCTGGTGTTCGGCGTGATCCGGCCGGTGCTGCGCGATATCCGCGTGGACAAGGAGGTCGAGGCCGCGAAACTGGCCAACCAGCTCGACACCATCGTGGACGACGTGACGGAACTGCCGGCGCTGAGCAACGGTGAAACGCTGCCGGCGCTGCCGGCGCCGGAAGTGGTGTTGACCGATTCGGACAAGCGCCTGGAGGCTGTGCGCCAGATGGTGCGGACGAATCCGGCTTCGGTCGCGCGCATCTTGCGCGGCTGGGCCAACGGCAAGGAAGCGGACTGAGAGGCGATGCATGGATGACCAAGGCCTGGAAGATGCAGCGATCCTGCTGATCTCGATGGGTGAAGAGGGGGCGGCCGACGTGTTCCGCCACCTCACGCCGAAGGAAGTGCAGAGCCTGGGCGAGAAGATCGCCCGTACCAAGTCGATTTCCCGCGACCGCTACGAGCGGGTGCTGGTGCGCTTCGAGGACCAGGTGGAGGAGGAGGGCTTCATCGAGCTGGGCCTCGACACCGACGACTACGTCAGCAACGTCCTGCACCGCGCGCTGGGCAACGACAAGGCCAAGCTGCTGCTCGACCGCATCATCGGCGCCGACGACGCGCCGGGCATCGAGAACCTGAAGTGGATGGACGCCGTGACGGTGGCCGAGCTGCTGCGGCTGGAGCACCCGCAGATCGTGGCGGTGATCCTGGTCCATCTGGAGCCGGACCAGGTCAGCGCCATCCTGCGGCGCTTCCCGGAGGCGCAGCGCAACGAGGTGATGATCCGTCTGGCCACGCTCGACGGCGTGCAGCCTGCCGCCCTGCAGGAACTCAGCGAGGTGCTGTCCAAGGTACTGGCCGGTGGTGGGCGCAGCAGCAAGTCGAACCTGGGCGGGGTCAAGACGGCGGCCGAGGTGCTCAACCTCATGGGCACGGGCGTGGAGACCTCGGTGCTCGACTACATCCGCAACAGCGACGCGGATCTGGCGCAGAAGATCTCCGACAACATGTTCACCTTCGACGACCTGATGCGGGTCGACGACCGCGGCATCCAGACCGTGCTCAAGGAAGTGCAGAGCGAGTCGCTGCTCGTGGCGCTCAAGGGTGCGACCGAGGAGCTGCGCGAGAAGGTGTTCCGCAACATGTCCAGCCGGGCGGCCGAGATGCTGCGCGAAGACCTGGCCTCGCGCGGACCGGTCCGCGTGGCCGAGGTCGAGGCCGAGCAGAAGACCATCCTGGCGGTGGTGCGCCGCCTGTCGGACGACGGGCAGATCGCCATGAGCGGAGGGGGCGATGGCCAGTTCCTCTGACGTGCCCCCGAACACCTTCGAGCAGCGTCTGGAACGGCACGAGCGGGTGCCGCGCGTGGACCTGCCCGAGGGCCTTGCGCGCTCGAACGCATCACCGTATGCGCGGTTCATTCCGCGCGAGGAGGTGGGTCAGGCGGTGGCCTGGGTGCCCGACAGCCTCGATGCGCGGCGCGCCAAGGGTGGCAACAAGTCCGCAGCGGGCGCCGACGCCGAATCGGCACCGCAGCCGGTCGATCCCGCCGCGGTGCGGGCGGCTCGCCAGGCGCAGCTGCAGGCGCGTCTGGCCGACGTGTTCGAGCAAGGCCGGCAGATAGGCCGCGACGAGACCAGCAAGGCGATGCGGGCGGAGGCACGCGAGGCGCTGGAGTCCTTTCGGCGCCAGCAGGCCAGTGAAGTGGGTGCGCCGGTGGCGGCGTTGCTGGTGCAGTTCCAGCAAGGGCTGGATGGCGTGGAGCAGGCGCTCGCCCGGCGTCTGGCCGGCATTGCCATGCAGATGGCGCGCCAGGTGGTGCGCAGCGAATTGCAGACCAGCGCGACGCTGGTCGTCGACGTGGCGCAGGAGGCGCTGGCCGAGGTGCTGCTGTCGGCACGCCACATCACGGTGAAAGTGCATCCCGACGATCTGGCGCTGATCGCGCAAGGCTGTGCCGATGCGGCCGAGGCGCGTGGTGCCCGGCTGGTCGCCGACACCCACATCGAGCGCGGAGGTTGTCTGGTGGAGTCGGACCTGGGGACGGTCGATGCACGCCTGTCCACCCGCTGGGCGGGCGCCGTGGCCGCGATGGGTTCACCCGTGCTGGCCGAGGTGGACTGCAGCGACAGCGTTCCGGTCGCCCCCGAAACCCCCGTCCCATGAAAGCCACCGCGATGGACGCCTGGACGCGTTACCTCGACGATCTGCACGAACGCGCCAGCGTCAAGCTGCCGCTGTCGGTGCAGGGCACGCTGGTGCGCGTGGCGGGGCTGGTGCTGGAGGTCGTGGGTATCCGGGTGCCGGTCGGTTCGCTGTGCGAGGTGCTGATGCCGGGTCAGCCGGCGATCCAGGCCGAGGTGGTTGGTTTCTCGGGCGACCGGGCCTTCCTGATGCCTGCGGGCGAGATCCACGGGCTGGCCAGTGGCGCGCGGGTGATTCCGCTGGAAGTGCCGGTGCAGGCGCCCGAACTGGGTGTGAGTCGCCACCTGTGGCGCCGCAGCGAGGACCGCTCGCGCCACCTGCCGATCGGCAATGGCCTGCTGGGTCGCGTGGTGGACGCCAGCGGCCAACCGCTAGACCACGGCGGGCCGCTGCGCGACGTGCAGTCGCTGCCGCTGGTGCGCCGGCCGATCAACGCGATGGAGCGTGACCCGGTGCGCAAGCCGCTCGATACCGGTGTGCGTTCGATCAACGCCCTGCTCACCGTCGGCAAGGGCCAGCGCATCGGGCTGTTCGCCGGCACGGGTGTGGGCAAGTCGGTGCTGCTGGGCATGATGGCGCGCTACACGGCGGCCGACGTGATCGTGGTCGGACTGATCGGCGAGCGTGGGCGCGAGGTCAAGGAATTCATCGAGGACATCCTGGGCGTGGAGGGCCGCCGCCGCTCGGTGGTGGTCGCCGCCCCGGCCGACGCCCCGCCGCTGAACCGGCTGCAGGGCGCGGCCTACGCCACCGCGGTGGCCGAGCATTTCCGCGACCAGGGGATGGACGTGCTGCTGCTGATGGACTCGCTGACCCGCTACGCCATGGCGCAGCGCGAGATCGCGCTGGCCATCGGCGAGCCGCCCGCCACCAAGGGCTACCCGCCGAGCTGCTTCGCCAAGCTGCCCCAGCTCGTCGAGCGCAGTGGCAACGGCCATGCCGGCCAGGGCTCGATCACGGCGTTCTACACCGTGCTCAGCGAGGGGGATGACCAGCAGGATCCGATCGCCGACGCCGCCCGCGGCATCCTGGACGGCCACATCGTGCTGTCGCGCGAGCTGGCCGAGTCGGGCCACTACCCGGCGATCGACGTCGAGCGCTCCATTTCGCGCGTGATGACCAACGTCGCCACGCGCGAACACATCGAGTCCGCCCGCCAGATGCGCAAGCTGCTCGCCAAGCTCAGCAAGGCGCGTGACCTGATCCAGCTCGGTGCCTACGTGCCCGGGCACGACGCCGAACTCGACGCCGCCGTGCGCGCCCAGCCCGCCATGATGGCCATGCTGCAGCAGGACACCGACGTGCGCGCGACGCTGGGCGACAGCCTGGCGCTGCTGCGCCACATCACCCGCCATTGATCCCAACCCGACCCCAACCTCAACCCCAATCCTGACCTTGCCCCGGACTCTGAAGCCCGCATGACCCAAGCCCTAGTGACCCTGCTCGAACATGCCGAGCGCCAGCGTGACCAGGCGCTGGCATTGCAGCGCCGCGCCGACGACGCGCTGTCAGCGGCCGTGCAGCAGCAGACGCAGCTCACCGCCTACCGCCAGGACCACCAGACGCGCTGGTCTGCGGCGTTCAGCCACGCGGTGGCCGTGCCCCTGATGCACTGCCACCATGCCTTTTCAGGGCGGCTGCACGACGCGGTCGATCAGCAGGCGGGACAGGTTGATCGGGCACGCCAGACCGTGGCCAAGCGCCAGATCGATGCGCTGGAGGCCGAGCGCCGTGTCGCCGCCATCAGCAAGCTGATGAAACGCCGCGCCGACGCGGCGAGCCAGCACCAGCACCGCCAGGAACAGCGACAGTCCGACGAGCGTTCCGCCCGTGCCGCGTGGGCACGCACCAACGAGCCCAGCCGCCACGGCTGGTGATTCCCATGGATTCTCCATTGACGATTCTCACTCCCCAGACCTCCCGTGCTGACCGCCTGCCCGGGCGCGGACCCGACGCCGGTGCCGCCGATGCCGGGGGAGATTCCGGTGGGTTTGCCCGGATGATGGCTGCTGCGTCGATTGCCGATGCACCGGGTGCGGCGGCGGTGCCGCGGGGCAGCAGCGACGCGGCTCCTGGCGCAGTGGCTGCCGACACCACGAAAGACGCTGCCATGCCGGTGTCCCCGCTGCTGCTGCGTGCGCTGGCCGATGCAAGAACAGATGTGCGGCCGGATCTGCGTGTGCCGTCTCAGCGTGGTGAAACCGACGCCTCACGGATGGGGGCTCGCGGGCGGTCAGGCACTGCGGCCGTGGCCGGCGGAGCCGACACCGCTTCGTCAGATGCCGTCGACCCGGCCGCCGAGGCCAGCAAGCCCCTGCGCCCGGAGAGCGCCGACGCCGCAGGTGCGGGGGCTTCGCCCGCCGCAGCACAGACGTCCTTGATGCAATGGATGCTGCAGATGGCCCCTCAGCCACCTGCCTCGGTGCCCGACCAGCCGATGCAAACGGCCACACTGCCCGACTCCGCCCGCGTGGGTTTGGGTCGCCAGGACGGGGACTCGCTGCTGCAGTCGGCATTGCCGGCGGGTTTGCTCGGTCGGCCGGAACTGGCGGGCCGAGAGGTGGACGACCGAGGCGCTGCAAGGGGTGTCAGGAGCGCCAAAAGCGGGACACCGGCGGCAGGCTTCTCGGTAGACGCAGCCTCTGCCCCTGCCTCTGCTGTCGAATCTCCCGCCATTGCAGGCCGCAAGGCCAGCGCGCCCGGGCTGGAACCGGCTGATGCAGCAGGGTTCCCCCGGGAGTCCGTGGCGCAGGCTGCGGCACCTGTCGGCCCGGCGGAGTTCGCGCGTCCGAAGGATTCGGCCGTGCCCAAGGGCTCTGACACCTCGACTGACGTCCAGGCCGTTCAGCCCGCCGCCGTACAGGCCGCGGCAGCGGCCTTGGTCTCGACGGTGTCAGCGAACGGCAGCCCGGTCGTGGCGCCCGCGCAAACCTGGATCCAGACGCCCGTGACCCAGCCCGGGTTCTCGGACGAGGTCGTGGTGGAGCTGGTGCGGCGGGTCGGGCAGGCCGAGCAAGGCACGCAGTCGGTGACGCTGCACCTGAATCCGGTGGAGCTGGGGCCGGTGTCGGTGTCGATCGAGCTGACCGGCAGTGCAGCGCGGATCGAGTTCGGGGCCAGCGAAGCCCTGACACGCCAGCACCTGGAGGCCGCGCTGCCCGGTCTGGCCGAGGCGCTGCGCGACGAGGGGGTGTCGCTGACCCACGGTGGCGTGCATGAGGCCTCGAAGGAGTCGCTGGCGATCGGGGCCGCGGGTGGTCAGGCGTCCGGGGGGTCCAGTGGCGCTGGATCGGACGCGCGGCACCGGGGTGGCGAGGCGTTTTTCGATGGCCGCTCCGGCTACGGCGAGCGCGCGCCGCGCCGCGAGGCAGAGGTGTTTTCGATCGACGGCCGTGCGGTCGCCGGCGCGCGCACACCGGACACGCTCGGCCAGGCGGCAGGGCGTGCCGGACGTCTCGATCTCTTTGCCTGATTCTCGCCAGCGCAGCCATCTCCGGATTTGCTGCGCTTTTCCGAACATCGGCGCAGGGGCCTGGTCCCAATAATCGCCTTCAATCAGAGGCCACACCACGGGGCCTCAAGCACGCAGGAGAAGGACATGTCGGCTGCCGCTGCGAGTGCGGAAACAACTGTTGCGAAGAAGGGGTCCAAGAAGCTTTGGATCATCATCGGCGTCGTCTTGCTGCTGGTCGCTGGTGGCGGGGGGGGCTATGTGATGATGAAGCGCAAGGCCGATGCCGCCGCGGAAGCGGAAGGCGGCGGTCACGATGCGGCCGAGGCGGCGCCAGCGCGCAAGCCCCACAAGCGCGACTCCCACGTCCCACCGGCTTACCTGCCGATGGACCCCTTCGTCGTCAACCTGGCGGACCGCGACAGCGACCGCTATGCCCAGATCGGCATCACGCTGGAAATCGACGACGCGAAATTCGCCGAGGAGATGAAGGCCTACCTGCCGGCGATCCGCAATGCCATCTTGATGATCCTGTCGCACAAGACGGCGGCCGACATGCTCGGCCGCGAGGGCAAGGAGACGCTGGCGGCCGAGATCGCCCGCGAGGCGGTGCGTCCGATGGGCATCAACATCGAGGCGGACTCGGACGACGAGGGCGCGTCCACCAAGAAGAAACGTCGGGCGGCCCCGGTCTACAACCCGGTGCAGCAGGTGCATTTCTCCAGTTTCATCGTGCAGTGATCGCTGGATCCGTGCGCCGCTCGACAGCGAGAACACCATGAGCCAGCTGAATCTGTCCCAGGATGAGGTCGATGCCCTGCTGGACGGCATCTCGGGCGACGTGCCCGGGGAAGTGTCCGACAAGCCGAAAGGGCAGGTGCGTGACTACAACCTGGCGAGCGAGGAGCGCATCGTGCGTGGGCGCATGCCCATGCTCGAATCGATCAACGAGCGTTTTGCCCGCAATGTCTGCCCGGTGATGACGGCGTTCACGCACCGGACGATGGAAATCGCCGCTGGCGAGATCAAGGTCCACAAGTACAGCAACTACTTGCGCGAGACCATGGTGCCGACGAACTTCAACATCGTCTCCATCCGGCCGCTGCGCGGGGCGGGGTTGGTGGTGTGCGACCCCAGCTTCGTGTTCGCGGTGATCGATGCGCTGTTCGGTGGGGTGGGCAAGTACCCGGTGCGCATCGAGGGTCGTGAGTTCTCGCCCACCGAGCACCGGGTGATCATGCGGCTGGTCGAGATCATCCTGTCCGAATACAACCGCGCCTGGCAGGGCGTCTACCCTGTCGAGCTGGCGTACCAGCGGTCGGAAATGCAGCCGCAGTTCGTCAACATCGCCTCGGCGAGCGAGCTGGTGGTGAGCACGGTCTTCACGGTGGAGATCGGGGAGTCGGTCGGCACGGTCCAGATCTGCTTTCCGTATTCGTCGCTGGAGCCGATCCGCGACGTGCTGCGCAGCAGCAACCAGGGCGAAGGCCCGGGCAAGGACGGCCGCTGGGTGCGCGTGCTGTCCGACGAAATTCAATCGGCCGAGGTGCAGCTGGTGGCCGAACTGGCCCATGCGCCCGCCACGGTCGAGCAACTGCTGGCGATGCAAGCCGGCGATTTCATCGAATTGGAACTGGGCAAGCTGATCCGCGCCAAGGTGGATGGTGTGCCGGTGGTGGAGGCGAGCTATGGCACATCGAACGGGCACTACGCCGTCCGCGTGGAACGCATGTTGACCAGCCCCCAGGTGAGCTGGATCGGAGACCACAATGTCTGAGAATGTGCAATCGGGTCTGCCCGAACAGGATGCCCTGGCCGCGGAATGGGCCGCAGCGCTGGATGAGACGTCGCAGGGTCAGGATGTCGGTTCGGCGGTCGATGCGCTGCCCGGGTATGGCTCGGGTTTGCCGCAAGCGGCTGCCTTCACGGATTTTGGCAATTCGGGTGATCTGTCGGGTGGTGGCGCGACCGGAGGCAAGGATCTGAACCTGATCCTGGACATCCCGGTGCAGCTCACGGTCGAGCTGGGCCGCACGCGCATTCCGATCAAGAACATCCTGCACCTGGCGCAAGGCTCGGTGGTCGAACTCGACGCCATGGCCGGCGAGCCGATGGACGTGCTGGTCAACGGCTACTTGATTGCGCAGGGAGAGGTCGTGGTGGTGAACGAGAAGTTCGGCGTGCGCCTGACCGACATCGTCACCCCGAGCGAGCGCATGCGACGCTTGTCCCGCGGCAACTGAAGGGCGCCCGATGAATTCCACGCTGGGTGCTCCGCTGGCCTCACTGACACCCTTGCTCTGGCTGGCGCTGGTGCTGGTGTCGATTCCGGCGGCGCTGTGGCTGCTCAAGCGCAGCGGCTACGCGGGTCTGTCGCCGCGCGCGGCGCCGGGCAGCGTGCGGGTGGTGTCGCAGTCTGTGCTGTCGCCGCAGCACCGGCTGGTGACGATCGAGGTGGGCGAGGGCGCCGACCGGTGCTGGCTCGTGCTGGGCATGACCGGCCAGCAGATCTGCGTGCTGCACCGCCTGGTGCCGCCACCGATCGCCGGTGAACCGGCCCGCGGCACGCCGGTGCTGCCGTCGATTGCCGGCACCAGCTTCGGCTACCTCCTCACGCAGTGGCGCCGCGGGCCGCAGGGCCCGGCGGTTCAGTCCCATGGACAGTGACCGCGTGCGACACCTCCGGGCCTGCGCCGCGCTGGCGCTGCTGTTCGCCGCCGGCCTCTCGCCTGCGCTGGCACAGGGCGCGCCGGCTGGCCTGCCACTGATGGTGGGGCAGGGCGGCGGGGGCAGCACCTACTCGGTGCCGATCCAGACCCTGCTGTTCTTCACCTCGCTGTCCTTCCTGCCGGCGATGCTGCTGATGATGACGGGCTTTACCCGCATCGTGATCGTGCTGAGTCTGCTGCGCCAGGCCATGGGCACCCAGGCCGCACCGCCCAACCAGGTCATCATCGGACTGTCGATGTTCCTGACCCTGTTCGTGATGGGGCCAACGCTGGACAAGGTCTACGCCGACGCCTACAAGCCTTACGCCGCCAACCAGATCAGCTTCGAGGAAGCGGTTTCGCGCGGCGAGGGGCCGATGCGCCAGTTCATGCTGCGCCAGACCCGGCAGTCCGACGTGGCGCTGTTTTCCCGTCTCGCGCGTCTGGAGAGCATGCCCAAGCCCGAGGCGCTGCCGCTGCGGGTGCTGGTGCCGGCGTTTGTCACCAGCGAGCTGAAGTCCGCGTTCCAGATCGGCTTCCTGATCTTCATCCCCTTCCTGGTGATCGACATGGTGGTCGCCAGCGTGCTGATGAGTCTGGGGATGATGATGTTGTCGCCGGTGCTGGTGGCCTTGCCGTTCAAGCTGATGCTGTTCGTGCTGGCCGACGGCTGGAACCTGCTGCTCGGCTCGCTGGCCGCCAGCTTCTCGGTCTGACTGTGTTGCTACCCGGCGCTGCTGCATGAACTCCTCCCATGTCTTCACCTTCGGTCAAGAGGCACTGGTCGTGCTGCTGACCGTGGCGGCGCCGATGCTGCTGACCATTCTGCTGGTCGGCGTGGTGGTGAGCGTCCTGCAGGCCGCGACGCA
>JBEANV010000151.1:0-10802 GCA_041165285.1 Pseudomonadota bacterium
GCGCCTTGGCGCGAATCTCGTCGAACAGGCGCTCGCGCCGCTTGGCGGTCAGCACCTTCGAGTCGGCCAGCCCGGCGATGGGCTGCAGGTCGTCGAGGATCACGGCCGCCGCCACCACCGGTCCCGCCAGCGGCCCGCGCCCGGCCTCGTCCACGCCCGCGATCAGGCCGGGGCGGTCGAAGCTCAGCGCGAACTGCTCGCTGATGAAGGGCATGGGCTCAGCGGCCGAGGACTTGCGCGATGGCATCGGTGGCTCGCCGCGCCGTGTCCTGGCGCAGCAGGTGGTGCAGTTCAGTGAAACGCTGGCGCACGCCTTCGCAGCGCGCGGGGCTGTCCAGCCATTGCCCGGCGGCCTGCGCCAGCGCCTCCGGGGTGCAGGAATCTTGCAGCAACTCGGGCACCACAAAACCGCGCGCGAGGATGTTCGGCAACCCCACCCATGGCTGATACGCCATGCGCTTCATGCGCAGCCATGACAGCCAGTGCATGTTGTAGGTGATGACCATCGGGCGCTTGAACAGCGCGGCTTCGAGCGTGGCGGTGCCGCTGGCGATCAGCGTCAGGTCGCAGGCGGCGAGCGCCTCGTGCGAGCGGCCGTCGAGTACCTGCAGGTCGATCTGTCCGGCGTACTTCGCCACCAGCGGATCGATCAGGTCGCGCACGCCCCGCATGGCCGGCAGCACGAACGTCAGCCCGGGCCGCTGCCTGGTCAGCAAGGCAGCGGCGCCCAGCAGACTCGGCAGGATGTAGCGGATCTCGCTGCGTCGGCTGCCCGGCAGCAGCGCAATGACAGTGGCGCCATCGGCCAGATTCAGTGCCGTGCGGGACGCCGCACGCGGCACCTCCATCGGAATCGCGTCCGCCAGCGGGTGGCCCACGTAGGTCGCGGCGATGCCAGCGCGCTGGTAGATCTCCGGCTCGAAGGGAAACAGGCACAGCACATGGTCCACGGCCTTGCGGATCTTGTGGATGCGCGTGCCACGCCAGGCCCAGATCGAGGGACTGACAAAGTGGATGGTCTTGATGCCGGCCGCCTTGAGTCGCGTTTCCAGCCCGAGATTGAAATCCGGCGCATCGACGCCGATGAACACGTCCGGCCGATCGGCGAGCAGGCGGTCGCCCAGTTCGGCCCGCAGCGCGAACAGACGGCGCAGACGCCAGAGCAGTTCCAGGCTGTAGCCGTGCACGGCAAGCAGATCGTAGGCCCACCAGGCGTCGAAACCCTGCTGTTTCATCTGCGGGCCGCCGATGCCGTAGCTCTGCAGACCGGGCCAGCGCCGGCGCACACCGCCCAGCAGCAGACCCGCCAGCAGGTCACCCGAGGCTTCGCCGGCCACCAGTGCCATGCGCGGATCGGTCGTCTCCATCGGCAGACCGGCTCAGCGGACGATGCCGCGGGGCGCGTGGGCGAGGAAGTCCAGCATCTGGCGCAACTCGCCGTCTGCCTCCGGCACCGTGCCCAGCAAGGCCTCGATTTCGGCCTTCGCGGCGTCCAGCGTCAGGCTCTTGCGGTAGAGCGCGCGGTACATCTGCTTGACCACGCCGATGCGCTCGGCGCTGAAGCCGCGGCGCTTGAGGCCTTCCTGGTTGAAGCCGTGGGCTTCGCAGGGATTGCCGGCGACCATGACGAAGGGCGGCACGTCCTGGGCGATGCGCGACGCGAAGCCGGCCATCGCGTGGGCGCCGACGCGGCTGAACTGGTGGATGCCCGTCAGGCCGCCGATGATCGCCCAGTCGCCCACCTGCACATGGCCGGCCAGGGTCGTGACGTTGGCCATGATGGTGTGGCTGCCGATGCGGCAGTCATGGGCGATGTGGACATAGGCCATGAGCCAGTTGTCATCGCCGATGCGGGTGACGCCTTCATCCTGCGTCGTGCCGGTGGACACGGTGCAGGACTCGCGGAAGGTGTTGCCGTCGCCGATCTCCAGCCGGGTCGGCTCGCCAGCGTACTTCTTGTCCTGCGGATCGGAGCCGATCGAACAGAACGGATAGAAGCGGTTGTTCCGGCCGATGGTCGTGTGACCGTCGATCACGCAGTGCGGGCCGACACGCGTGCCTTCACCGACGCTGACGTGGGCACCGATGATCGAATACGGACCGATCTCGACCGAGGGGTGCAGCCGGGCCGCGGGATCGATGATCGCGGTGGGGTGGATGCTGCTCATGCGCCGCTCGGGATCAGGCGATCTTGCGCATGGTGCACATCAGCTCGGCCTCGGTGGCGAGTTCGCCATTGACCGTGGCGCGGGCCTTGTACTTGAAGATGCCGCCCTTGGAGCGCTCCAGGGTCGATTCAAGGATGAGCTGGTCACCGGGTTCGACCGGGCGCTTGAAACGCGCACCGTCGATGCCCGCGAAATAGACCACCGTGTCCTCGCCCGGATCCTCGCCCATCGTCGCGAAGGACAGCAGCGCCGACGCCTGCGCCAGCGCTTCGAGGATCATCACACCCGGCATCACCGGGCGGTGCGGGAAGTGCCCGAGGAAGATCGGCTCGTTGATCGAGACGTTTTTCAGCGCCTTGATGCGCTTGCCCAGCTCGATCTCCAGCACACGGTCCACCAGCAGGATCGGGTAGCGGTGCGGCAGCTTCTTGAGAATCTGGTGGATGTCCATCTTGAGGAGCACCGGAGCGGGCATCTCGGTCATCTCGGCGGGCAGGATCGGCGTCGTGGTCATGGTGTCATCTTCTTTTCGAGGGCGCGCAGGCGGTCGCGCAAGGTGTGCAGTTGCCGCAGCGTGGCGGCATTCTTCTCCCACGATGCGTTGTCGTCGAGCGGGAAGACCCCGCTGTACTGCCCGGGCTTGGCAATCGAGCGCATCACGACGCTGGCCGCGGAGATGTGGACCCCATCGGCCAGCGCGAGGTGACCCAGCACGATGGCGCCACCTCCCACCGTGCAGCCACGGCCGACGCGCGCGCTGCCAGCCACGCCGACGCAGCCGGCCATCGCGCTGTGGTCGCCGATCTGGACGTTGTGGCCGATCTGGATCAGGTTGTCGAGCTTGACCCC
Organism: Pseudomonadota bacterium; assembly: GCA_041165285.1. Lineage (GTDB taxonomy): Bacteria > Pseudomonadota > Gammaproteobacteria > Burkholderiales > Burkholderiaceae_C > Sphaerotilus. Next base: position 3,018 of record JBEANV010000151.1, read on the forward strand.
GGAGCCGATGACGGTGTCGTCGAGGGCACCGCGGTCGATACAGGTGTTCGCGCCGATTTCCACGTCATCGCCCACGACCACGCCGCCGAGCTGTTCGATCTTTTCCCAGCGGCCTTCGGTCGGCGCGAAGCCGAAACCGTCGGCGCCAATAACGACGCCGCTGTGCAGCAGGCAACGGGCACCAAGACGCGTACCCGGCATCAGCGTCACGTGCGGCGCAAGGCGGGTGGCTGCGCCGATCTCGACACCCGCGCCGATGAACGCGTGGGCACCGACCACGGCGCCCCGACCAATCACCGCGCCAGATTCGATGACCGCCAGCGGCCCGACGGACACGCCCTCGCCCAGCAGGGCATCCGGTGACACCACCGCGCTGGGGTGGAGGCCGACCTGCGGCGCAACACGCGAGCGCGCCGCCCACCACTGGGTCAGGCGGGCGAAGTAGAGGTAGGGATCCGGCGTGACCAGCGCGGCACAACCTGGCCGAACGTCGTCCCGCACACCAGGAGCCACGATGACGCAGCCGGCCGCCGTGTCCTGCAATTGAGCGCGGTAGCGGGGATTCGACAGGAAGCTGATCGTCCCGGCATCGGCGCCCGCGAGCGGCCCGACGCGACTGATCAGGCGGTGGCCGAGAGACTCGTCGGCACCGTCGTTCGAGACGAGATCTCCCCCGAGGGCCGCCTGCACCTCGTGCAGACGCACGGAGAAGACGGGACTCACTTGGTCGGCGCGGGCGCGGCGTTGAGCGCCTTGATCACCTTGTCGGTGATGTCCACACGGGGACCGGCGAAGACCACCGGATCCTGCAGGATCAGGTCGTACTTTTCGGCATCGAAGATCTGCTTGATGACGCGGTTGGCGCGCTCGACCACGGCCGACAGCTCTTCGTTCTTGCGCTGGTTCAGGTCTTCCTGGAACTCGCGGCGCTTGCGCTGCAGGTCACGTTCCTGCTCGACAAGGTCGCGCTGGCGGCGGGCGCGTTCGGATTCGGCCAGCGTGACTTGTTCTTTCTCGAACTTGTCCGCGGTGGTTTTCAGGCGCGCAGCAGCATCGTTGAGTTCTTTCTCTCGCTTGCCGAACTCGACTTCGAGCTTGGCCTGTGCTGCCTTGGCCGGTGCCGCGTCCCGCAGCATGCGGTCGCTGTTGACATAGCCGATCTTGAATTCCTGCGCCGAAACCGCCGGAGACACCAGCAGCACCGCAGTGGCGAAGACGCTGGTGGTGAGGGCAAGCAAGGCCTTGGCAGTCAGCGGACGTATGAAGGAAGTCATCATCAGAATGCGGTACCGATCTGGAACTGGAAGCGTTGGATTCTATCCTGAGCAAACTTGCGGATAGGTTGGCCCCAACTGAGTTTGAGCGGACCGACCGGCGAGATCCAGGACAGGCCCAGACCCGCTGAAGTCCGGAACGACGACAAGGTCATCTTTTCACCGTCACCCCAGACATTGCCCGCGTCGACATAACCGAAGAAGCGCAGCGTCCGGTCGTTGCCTGTTCCGGGGAACGGGAAATACAGCTCGCTGTTGAGGTTGATGCGCTTGGTGCCGCCGATGTAGGCCCCCGTCACGTCCACCGGGCCGAGCGAGTTCTGGTCAAACGCGCGCACGGTGCCCAGACCGCCGCCGTAGAAGTTCTTGAAGATCGGGAAGGCCCGGCCACCCAGGCCCATGCCGTGGCCCATTTCGGCGTTCAGGCCGAGCGTGAGCTTCTTGCTGATCGGGAAATACTGCTGGAGCTGGTAGTTGCTGCGCAGGTAACGTGTATCACCGAAAGCACCCCACTCCAGGTTGAGGCGCTGGTAGCGCCCGTCGGTCGGCACCAGGGCACTGTCGCGGCCGTCACGCTGCCAGCCGAGCGTCAGGGGGAACGAGGTGCTGGACTCGCCATAGGTCGAGCGGTAGCGGTAGAAGTTTTCCGGCAGCGCAGTGGCCGACTTGATGCGTGTGCGCTCGGCACCGATGCCGAAGAACACCGTGTCGTAGTCCGAAAACGGCACCCCGAAGCGCACCGCCGCACCCGGCGTCACCAGCTCGTAGGCCTCGCCCTGGCTGTTCAGCGGCTTGTTGGTGCGGTAGTAGACGTCCAGCGAGCGCGAGATGCCGTCGCGGGTGAAGTACGGATCGACGCTCGACAGCACCAGCGTGCGGGCCGACTTGCTGGTGTTGAGTTCGATGCCGAGGTAGTTGCCCGAGCCGAACACGTTGTCCTGCTTGATCGAGCCAGTGAAGGAGAACTTGTCCGCACTGGAGAAGTTCGCGCCGATCAGCAGGCTGCCGGTGGGCTTTTCCTTGACATTGAGGGTCAGATCGACCTGATCGAACGTTCCCGGCACCTCGTTGGTGTCGACATCGACCTCGCTGAAATAGCCCAGCCGATCGACCCGGTCGCGCGAGAGCTTGATGCGCTGGCCGTCGTACCAGGCCGATTCGAACTGGCGCATCTCGCGGCGGATCACTTCGTCGCGCGTGCGGGTGTTGCCCGACACGTTGATGCGGCGCACGTAGACCCGGCGGCCCGGATCGGCATTCAGCACAATCTGGACACGGCCCGTGTTGCGGTCGATCTGCGGCACCAGATCCACCTTGGCGAAGGCGTAGCCGAACAGACCGAAGCGGTCGGTGAAGGCTTTCTGGGTGGTGGCCACGTCCTCGGCACGGTAAGGCTCGCCGGGACGGATCTTCACCAGCGCCTTGAACTCTTCATCCTTGCCCAGAAAATCGCCGCTGAGCTTGACGCCGGTGACGGTGTAACGCTGGCCTTCCTTGATGTTGATCGTGATCGAGATGTCCTGCTTGTCGGGCGAAATCGCCACCTGCGTGGACTCGACGTTGAATTCGAGGTAGCCGCGGTTCAGGTACCACGCGCGCAGCGTTTCCTGGTCGGCGTTGAGCTTGGTGCGGGCATAGCGGTCGCTCTTGGTGTACCAGGTCATCATCCCGCCGGTCGTCAGGTCGAGCTGCCCGAGCAAGGTGCCCTCGGAAAACGCCTCGTTGCCGGTGATGTGGATGTCGCGAATGCGCGCCACGCCGCCTTCGGTCACGGCGAACGTGACGTTGACGCGGTTGCGATCGACCGGAGTGATGGTGGTCACGACCTCGGCGCCGTAGAGGCTGCGGGTCAGGTACTGGCGCTTGAGTTCCTGCTCGGCGCGGTCGGCCAGCGCCTTGTCAAACGGCTGGCCTTCGCCGACGCCGATGTCCTTGAGCGCCTTGATCAGCGTCTCGCGGTCGAACTCTTTCGTGCCGGTGAAGTCGACGCTGGCGATGACCGCACGTTCTTCCACCACCACCACGGCGACCTGCCCATCCACCTCGATGCGCACGTCCTTGAACAAACCGGTCGCAAACAGCGCGCGCAGGGCGGCCGCACCTTTTTCATCGCCGTAGGTGTCGCCCACCCGGAATGGCAAGGCGGCGAACACCGTCCCGGCCTCAGCACGCTGCAGGCCCTCGACGCGGATGTCCTTGATCACGAAGGGCTGGACAGCCAGAGCGGGCAAGGCCGCGGACGCCACCAGCACCGCAACGGCACAGGCACGGGGAGAGAGAGCAAAGTGGTAGGCGGGTACGCGCATGCGGTCAGTGCAGGCCCAGGTAACGGGCCACATCGTTGTAGAGGGCGAGCGACATCATGAGCAGGATCACCATGAAACCGCCACGTTGCAGTCTGGCGGTCCAGAGGTCGGAGATCGGCCGACCGATGGCACCCTCGATCAGATAATACAGGAGGTGTCCCCCGTCGAGCATCGGCAACGGCAGCAGGTTCAGAACCCCCAGGCTGACGCTGACGACCGCCAGGAATCCCAGGTAGTACGCCAGCCCCAGCTCGGCAGACTGCCCGGCGTAGTCCGCAATCGTGAGCGGGCCGCTGAGGTTCTTCAGCGACGCCTCGCCGATGAGCATGCGGCCAAACATGCGCAGCGACATCGCGGACATGTCCCAGGTGCGCACGACGCCCTGAAGCAGCCCTTCAGCGAAACCCAACGTGACAAGGACCATCTGTGGCCGGCTGCCGACAACCGCCTCGATGCGCCCGACCTGCTGGCCGTGGTCCTCGACCCGCATCGGCTTGATCTCGATCGCCAGCGAACGCCCGCTGCGGTCAATCTGCCACGACTGGGGCATCGGGTCACCACGTGCGCCGGACGCCCGGATCTGGGCCCGCAGGCTCGTCGCATCGACCACGTCGTGCCCATCGACCCGCAATACGCGATCGCCGGCCTGCAGCCCCGCCTTCTCGGCAGGGCCGCCGGGCTTGATGTCACCGAGCACCGGCTCCGAATAGGGGGCCACCACACCAATGCGGCGCACGAGTTCAGCATCAGCGTCCCCTGCTTGCAGACCAGACAAGGCCAGCGTCACCTCGCGTTGACCGCTGCCACCCGCATTGGTCACGTCCAGCCGCAGATCCCGGGCGTCCAGCGCAGCCCGCGTGAGCTGCCAGCGCAGATCGGTCAGCGAGGCCACGTCCTGCCACTGCTCCGAATCGGCCGGCGACCAGCGGCGCACCGACTGCCCTGCCTGCAGGCCGGCGCGCTCGGCCAGACTGCCCGCTGCGGGCGAACCGATCACGGCACTCGGCTCCTGCGTGCCGATCCACGACGACGCGGCGTACAGGAGCACCGCCAGCACCAGATTGGCCGCAGGCCCCGCGATGACTACAGCCGAACGCTGCAGCAGCGTCTTGCGGTTGAACGCCCGGTGCAGCTCGTCCGGGGCAACCGGCCCTTCACGCTCGTCGAGCATCCGCACGAAGCCGCCCAGCGGCAGCGCGCTGATGGCCCATTCGGTCTCGCCGATCTGCCGCTTCCAGAGCGTCGGACCAAACCCGATCGAGAACTTCAGCACCTTGACACCGCACGCGCGTGCCACCCGGAAGTGACCCCACTCGTGCACGACGATCAGCACCCCGAGAGTGACAAGAAAAGCCAGCAGCGTGTTCATGCCGGGTCAGACGCCGTGGCGCCCGACAAGTTCAGCGGCCAGACGCCGTGTGGACTGGTCCAGATCAAGCAGCCCGGCCACCGATGCCGTGGCGTCGCCCGGCACTGCGATACGCGACAGGGTCTCGGCATTGACCGCGTGGATCTGGTCGAAACGCAGACGACGGCTCAGAAAAGCGTCTACGGCGATTTCGTTCGCCGCGTTCAGCACCGCTGTACTGCCCGGCGGACCCTCCAACGCCGCCCAAGCCAGTTGCAACCCGGGGAAACGCTGTGCATCGGCCGGCTCGAAGGTCAGCGGCTTGAGCGACAGGAAATCGAGCTGCGGTGCGCCGGATTCGATGCGCGCCGGCCACGACAGCCCGTAAGCGATCGGCACGCGCATGTCGGGTGTACCAAGTTGCGCCAGCACCGAGGCATCACGGCAGACCACCATCGAGTGGACGATGCTTTGCGGATGGATCACCACCTTCACCTGACGCGGCGTCAGGTCGAACAGCCAGCGTGCCTCGATGACTTCGAGCGCCTTGTTCATCATCGTGGCCGAGTCGACCGAAATCTTGCGGCCCATGACCCAGTTCGGATGCGCGCATGCCTGCTCTGGCGTCACGTCGCGCAGGGATTTCGGATCGCGGTCGCGGAACGGGCCGCCGGACGCCGTGAGCACAATGTGGTCGATGCGCTGGGCCCAGGTCGCTCGGTCCTCGGGCAGGCACTGGAAGATGGCCGAATGTTCGCTGTCGATGGGCAGCAAGTGCGCCCCGCCCTCGCGCACGGCGCGCATGAACAGCTCGCCGCCGACGACGATCGCTTCCTTGTTGGCCAGCAGCAGGCGCTTGCCGGCACGGGCCGCCGCCAGACACGGCGACAGACCTGCAGCGCCGACGATGGCAGCCATCACGCTGTCCACCTCCGGGTGTGCGGCGACTTCTTCCAGCGCGGCGGGGCCGACCAGCACCGCGGTCGGCACGCCGTCAGCACGCAGGCGGTCGGTCAGTGCGCGCCCGAGTTCGGTGGTCGGCATCACCGCAAAACGCGGGCGCCAGACACGGCACTGGGCAGCGAGTTCCTCGACGCGGCTATGGGCACTGAGCGCGAACACCTCGTAGCGGTCAGGGTGGCGCGACAACACGTCGAGTGTGCTGGTGCCAATCGAGCCGGTGGAGCCCAGCACCGTCACGCGCTGACGCGGCATGCCGGCGTGGGTGGAAACAGAAGCGGTCACGGTCATGCAAATACCAGGGCGAGGGCCAGCGGACACACGGGCAAGAGCGCGTCGATGCGGTCCAGCACACCGCCGTGGCCCGGCAACAGCGCACTGCTGTCCTTGGCACCGGCACTGCGCTTGACCAGCGACTCGAAGAGATCGCCGACGACGCTCAGACTCGACAGGAAGAGGCAGGACACCAGCAGTCCGGCCCAGCCCCAGCGTTGCAGCAGGGCGGTGTAGAGGCTCGGACTGTCGGCCAGTCCGCGCTGATCAAAGGCAATCCAGGCCAGCGCCAGCAGCAACACGCCAGCCATGCCGCCATACACGCCTTCCCAGCTCTTGCCGGGGCTGATGGCCGGGGCCAGCTTGCGGCGACCGAAAGCCCGGCCGCTGAAGTACGCCGCGATGTCGGCCATCCAGACCAGGCAGAACACCGAGAGCAGGAAATTCAGGCCGCGGGCCTTGCCTTCGGCAATCGCCAGCCAAGCCAGCCACAGCAGCAGCACGCCGCCCAGCAGGCGCAGCATCCGCGGCGTCTGCGGCCAAGCGGTCACACCACGCTGCAGCACCAGCGCCCCGCCCAGCACCCACACCAGCATCGCCAGCACCCACAGCGCGCCGGGGGTGTGGCCGATCCAGCCCGCCGACCAGAACAGCGCCGATCCGGCAGCGACGACACCACCGGTCAGCAGCGCCGGTGCGCCAGGAAATCCGTTGAGGCGGGCCCATTCCCAGCCTGCCGCAGCGACCATCACCAGCGTCAGCAGGGCAAAGGGCCAGACCGCCTGCGCGAACAGCGCCGGGAGTAGCACCAGCAGCAAGAGGACTGCGGTGATGATGCGCTGTTTGAGCATGGGAGCAGAGAGGTCAGGCGTCGGGCGCCAGGGTGATCTTCTGCCCGCTGGCCGAGATGTCGGTCTTCACGCCACCGTAGCGGCGGTCGCGGGCAGCATAGTCGGCCAAGGCCTTGTCGATCTCGGCTGCATCGAAATCGGGCCAGAGGCAGTCGGTGAAATACAGCTCCGAATACGCCACCTGCCAGAGCAGGAAGTTGGAGATGCGGACCTCGCCGCCCGTGCGGATGAACAGGTCCGGGTCGGGTGCATAGGCCAGCGCCATGTACTTCGACAACAGCGCCTCGTCGATCTGCTCGGCACGCGCGCCGTCGGCCACCGCACGCTGGCAGGCCTGCACGATGTCCCAACGGCCACCGTAGTTGAAGGCCACTGACAGGGTGATGCGGGTGTTTCCGGCAGTCACACGCTCAGCATGCTCCCAGGCCGAACGCACCTTCTCGGACACTGCGGCACGGTCGCCGATGATCTGGATGCGCACACCAATGTCCGACAGGCGGGCCAGGTACTTGGCCACGGCCGTCAGCACCAGATTCATGAGGCCGGACACCTCGTCTTCCGGACGCTTCCAGTTCTCGGACGAGAACGCGAACACCGTCAGGTATTCGATCCCGCGGTCGGCACAGGTGTTGATCGAGCTGATCAGCGCGTCCACGCCGTACTTGTGGCCAACGATGCGCGGCATCAGCCGCTTGTTGGCCCAGCGACCGTTGCCATCCATGACGATGGCCACATGGCGAGGGATGCGGTTCGGTTTGTCAGCCACGTCAGAC
>JBEANV010000152.1:0-8014 GCA_041165285.1 Pseudomonadota bacterium
GAGACCAGGCGCCGGGCGGCGTAGGCCTGCATCAGGCCGGTGGTGAAGTAGCCGCCCGTGCAGATGAGGGTGCTCTTGACCATCACCTTGTTGCCGGTGCCCACGCAGACATCGATGGCGCGGTGAACCTGGCGGTTCTCGCGTGGTGGCGAAGCGGGCGTGACGGCGGCGGCCATCGCGTCCAGCACGAACGGCAGTTGTGCCTCAGGGATCCACTGCAACTGCACCTTGTAGGCCCGCTCCAGTTCCAGCTCTTTCTTGTAAAGCTCCTGGTTCCACATCGCCACCGACATCTTGCAGTTGCGCACGCGGCCGTCCTGGGCGAACCAGATCGGGTGCGACGAGCCGCCCCAGTTCGACGCCCGGAGCACGCGGCCCGAGGGCGTGGTGATGTCGCAGTTCTCGATGCCGGGGTAGCGAACCAACTGGTTGTCCTTGAGGTAGTGCGACGGGAAGCGCACCGCATCCAGGATGGTCTGCGTCGAGGCCACGGTGGGCACCGCTTCGGCCACCCCGGTGAGGTCCAGCGAATCGACCCCCGGCGTGTCCAGACAGAAGCGCGCCCCGATCTCGCTGACGCCGTACATGTAGGCGGTCGAGGGGATCAGGCACAGGCCGGCCTTGGCGAAATCGGCCCCGAAGCGGTCGCGCAGCGTCGTCAGCACATGCTGCTCGCCCGTGGTGTCGAGGTAGTGGGCACCCGCCTTGAGGGCCGCTTCGGCCACGTCACTGGCGTAGCGCATGAAGGGGCCGACGGTGTTGCAGATGACCTTGCGTCCGGTCAGCAGCTTGGTCAGCGCCTCGACCGAGTGCTCGACCTCGACGATCTGGTAACGCGCGTTCTCGATGCCGGGCACCAGCTTCATCGCCTCCTCGATGCGCTGGCGATTGCGCCCGGCGGCGATGAAGGGCACGCCCAGGTCACGCAGGTGTTCCGCGACCAGGCGGCCGGTGTAGCCGCTGGCGCCGTAGATGACGACGGGGTATTCGTTGCTCAAGGCAGTCTCCAGTGATTCGGTTCAGGGTTCGGGGGGGCGGTGCGTCAGGCGCGGCCCCAGCCTTGTTCTTGGTGCAGGCGGCTCAGCAGATAGCCGTAGTGCATCTGGAGGAGGTGGTTTTCACCGTCCTCGATCTGCATGGCCTGGGCATCGCGCAGCATCTTCTCGATCGGGTATTCACGCGTCAGGCCCACGCCACCCATCAGGTGCAGCGACTCGCGCACCACGTTCATCAGCTCGGTGCAGCAGAACGCCTTGCCGGAGGCAGTGAAGTAGGGATGGGCCTGCGGCGAGGTCTTGGTGTAGTGCGCGACGTGGCGCGCCATCGCGCGGATGGCTTCGACCTTGGTGCCGATGCCGCCCAGCCGGTACTGCGTGAGCTGCAGGTTGGCCAGCAGGGTGCCGCCCTGGCGCCGCTCATGCACATAGACCAGCGCAGCCTCGAAGGCCGCACGCGCCAGACCCGTGGCAATGTGGCTCATCGCCGTGCCGGCATTGGCCCAGGCGTGGGCGTGCTTGAGTTCGTAGTCGTCGCGCGTGGCGATGGCGAAGCGCCGGGGCACGCGCACGTTGTCGAAGAACACCTCGCCTTGCGGCAGCGCACGCTTGCCGATCTTCTCCAGCGGCTTGCCGCGCGAGACGCCCTTGAGGTCCAGCGGCACGATGACGTTGCAGCCGTAGGTGCTGCCCTGCTCGTCGAAGAAGCCCTGGCCGTAGTCGGCCACGATGTCCATCAGCGCCACCTGCGCCACCGGGCCGTTGGACACCCAGGCCGAGGTCTGGCCATTGAAGATGACCTCGTCGGCCGTGAACGTGGCTTGCAGGTTGCCCTTGTTGCCCTTGGAGCCAGGGAAGCGTTCCTCGGGATACAGCGTCAGGCCGTCCGAACCCCGGTCGGGCTGCGTGGCACACCAGCAGCCCAGCTTGCCGGCGCACAGGTCGATCAGCTCCTGCTGGCCACTGGCCATGGCCATCAGCATGGGCATTCCGCCGGCACCGGCCGAGACTGCCAGCCCGGCGTCGCCCCAGGCCAGTTCCTCGATCACGATGCCTTCCATGCGTGCCGCCTGTTCGGCGGGCAGGCCCACCATGGCGTCCGGACCCATGCCCAGCTTCACCATCTCGCCGTGGAACTGCCAGAACGGCGAGCCGGGCAGGTAGGCCTGATCCGCAGGCATCCGGTCGATTTCCTGCCCGAGCGGGCGCATCACCTCGCGGGCGAAGCGGTGAATGCCCTGCTGTGCGCCTTGCTCTTCTTCGCTCAGACCTGCATCGAAGCCGGACAGGCCGACCACGGGCAACGGAACTTGGTGACTGGTGTTCATGTGCGTCTCCTGCTGGATTGCTGAATTGCTGAATTGCTTGCTTGCGTTGGTTCAGGGCTGGTGGCGTGGGCGTGGGGGAGTCAGCGGGTGAACACGTTGACCGTGACCACCGCTTCCTCGTAGCCCACCTGGCCACCACCGTTTTCCTGGAGGGCCACCTTGGCGCCCGCCACCTGCCGGACGCCGGCTTCACCGCGCAGTTGGGTCACGAGTTCGTGGATCTGGCCGAGACCCGTGGCGCCGATGGGATGACCCTTGCACTCCAGACCGCCCGACGGGTTGATCGGCACGCGACCACCGATCGAGAACTCTCCCGCCTCGGCGGCTGGCCCGGCGCCGCCCATCGGGACCAGCCCCAGGAATTCGGCGGCCATGATTTCGCCCATGGCGGTGGCGTCATGCACCTCGGCCACTGACACGTCCTCGGGGCCGATGCCCGCTTGCGCATAGGCCATCTGCGCGGCACGCCGGCAGACGCCCTGGTCGAAATCGGTCGCGCCGCGCGGGGTGGCGGTGGCGATGGCGGTCGCGGCCACCCGGATGGCGCGGCGCCGGTCAACACCCAGCCGCTTCAGGCCCGCCTCGGTACACACCAGCACGGCGGCTGCACCATCGGACAGCGGCGAGCACATCGGAATGGTCAAGGGGTAGGTGATGGGTGCAGCGGCCAGCACCTCGTCGATGGTGAACGGCTGGCGGTACTGCGACAGGGGGTTGTGGACCGAGTGCATGTGGTTCTTGGCGGCCACGGCGGCGATCTGCCGCTGGGTGGTGCCGAAGTTCTGCATCCAGAACTTGCACATCGACGCATAGATCGCCATGAAGCGGCTGTAGGGCCGGTCCGACTCGCTGCCGGGCGGCACTGGCACGCCGGCACCCAGGGCCAGCAAGCGCGTGGCACTCTCCTCGGCGGTGAGCACGTCCCAGCCCCCTTCGAACAGGGCCAGCGCACGCTTCTTGTCGGCGATGTTCATTTTCTCGGCGCCGATGGCCAGCGCGACATCGCAGGCCCCGGCCCGCAGCGTCTGCACCGCCAACTGGAACGCGCTGGTCCCGGAGGCGCAGGCGTTCTCGACATTCCACACCGGCAGCCCGACCAGGCCCAGCTTGCCCAGCACCACCTGTCCCGGCACGGCGTTCTGGCCCTGCAGCGTGCCCTGCGTGACGCCGGAATAGAAGCACTGGCCAATGTCCGCCAGCGTCGCCCCCGCATCCTGCAACGCGGCCGTCAGGGCTTCTTCGGCCAGGGATTGCAACGAGCGTTCGATGTGCCGACCGAACTGGGTCATGCCGACGCCGACGATGTAGATGGTGTTTTGCATGGGGTCAGTGAGTGAGGAACTGCCTGTACGTTACGGTCTGCCCATCCTTCTCGCCCCCCCATCCAAGAGTGGTCGGACGCTGGGGCAAACCCTCGCCGGGTGTTCAGCCCAGGACTTCGAACAAGCCGGCCGCCCCCATGCCGCCCCCGATGCACATGGTCACCACCACATGGCGCACCCCGCGGCGACGGCCTTCGATCAGGGCATGGCCGACCAGCCGTGAACCGGTCATGCCGTAGGGGTGGCCCACGGCGATGGCGCCGCCATCCACGTTGAGCCGCTCGTCGGGGATGCCCAGCCGGTCGCGGCAGTACAGCACCTGCACCGCGAAGGCTTCGTTGAGTTCCCACAGGCCGATGTCGTCCACGCCCAGGCCGGCCTTGGCCAGCAGCTTGGGCACGGCATGCACTGGTCCGATGCCCATTTCGTCGGCTTCGCAGCCCGCCACCTGGAACCCGAGGAAGCGGCCCAGGGGCTGCAACCCCTGGCGCTCGGCCATGGTGGCGTTCATCACCACGCACGCCGAGGCGCCGTCCGAAAGCTGGCTGGCATTGCCGGCGGTCACGGTGCCGCCCGGCATCACCGCACGAATCCTGGCCACCCCCTCGGCCGTCGTGTCCCCACGGATGCCCTCGTCGCGGTCCACCGTCACCTCGCGGATCACCACCTGACCATCGGGCAGGCCCACCGCCATCCGCGTCTGCATCGGTGCGATCTCGGTGTCGAAGCGGCCCGCCGCCTGCGCCTGCGCGGCCCGCAGTTGGCTGCGCACACCATAGGCGTCCTGCCGGTCACGGTCGATGCCGTAGCGGCGGGCCACCACTTCCGCTGTCTCCAGCATGCCCCAGTACACGGCGGGCTGGTGGGCTTCCAGCCAAGCCTCCTTCAGGTTGAAGGTGTTCATGTGCGTCTGCACCTGGGTGATGGATTCGACCCCACCGGCCACGTACACATCCCCTTCGCCCGCGATCACCCGCTGCGCGGCCAACGCGATGGATTGCAGCCCCGTGGAACAGAAGCGGTTGATCGTCAGCCCCGCAGTGCTCGCCGGACAGCCCGCGCGCAAGGCCACCTGCCGGGCCATGTTCAGACCGCAGGGGCCTTCGAGGAACGAGCTGCCGAAGACCACGTCTTCGACCTGATCGGGGGCGATGCCGGCCCGCGCGATGGCGTGCTGCACCGCGTGGGCGCCAAAGGTCACCGGGTGCGTCAGGTTCAAGCCACCGCGGAAGGACTTGGCCAGTCCAGTGCGGGCGGTGGACACGATCACGGCGTCGGTCATGCAGCCTCCGAAGTGTTGTCCAGGCTGTGCAGCGTGGCGCCTTGTTCAGCCAGGCGCACCAGCAGCGGGGCGGGACGCCAGAAGTGGTCGGCACGCTGGTAGGCCGGCCCGTCCGAGAAGCGTTGCATGGCGGCGAGCACATCGCCCAGGCCGCGTTGTTCCACCTGGAACATCGGACCTCCACGCCAGCGCGGGAAGCCGTAACCGGCGGTGTAGACCACGTCGATGTCCGAGGCGCGCTGCGCGATGCCCTCTTCGAGGATCTTGAAGCCTTCGTTGGCCAGGGCCAGCAGCAGGCGATCGACGATCTGCGCGTCGCTGATGGCCCGGCGCTGCAAGCCCAGTTGGGCCGACTGTGCCTCCACCAGGGCCTGCACCTCGGCGCTGGACGTGGGGGTGCGCTGGCCGGAAATGTGGTCGTACCAGCCGCGGCCCGCCTTCTGACCGAAGCGGCCCAGTGCCACGAGCCGATCGAAGGTGCCGGAGTACACCCGCGTCGGATCGCGTTCGATGCGCGCAGCGCGGATCTTGGCGCCCAGGTCGTTGCCCGCCATGTCGCACATGCGGAACGGGCCCATCGCCATGCCCCAGGCTTCGATGGCACGGTCCACCTGCTGCGGCAGCGCACCTTCGTCGAGCAGCAGACCGGCCTGCATCAGGTAGGACTCCAGCATCCGGTTGCCGATGAAGCCCTCGCAGACACCCGACACCACCGCAGTCTTGCCGATCTTGCGCGCCAGGGCCATCGCGGTCGCCAGCACGTCCGGGGCCGTGTCCGCGCCACGCACCACCTCCAGCAACTTCATCACCTGGGCGGGACTGAAGAAATGCAGGCCCAGCACGTCCTGCGGTCGCCGGGTGAAGGCGGCGATGGCGTTCAGGTCGAGCATCGAGGTGTTGGAGGCCAGGATCGCGCCGGGCTTGGCCACCGCGTCCAGCCGCTCGAACACCTCGCGCTTGACGGCCAGGTCTTCGAACACCGCCTCGATCACCAGGTCGGCCTGGGACACGCCGTCGTAGTCCACCGCGCCCGCCACCAAGGCGATCCGCGCAAAGGCGGTCTCGCTGCTGAGCTTGCCGCGCTGGGCCAGGCTTTCGTAGTGGGCACGCAGGGTCCGCAGGGCACGCTCCAGCACAGCGGGATCGCGCTCGACCAGCAGCACCGACAGGCCGGCGTTGGCCATCGCCATGGCAATGCCACTGCCCATGGTGCCGCCGCCGATCACCGCCACGCGCCTGACCTGGCGAGTCTGGGTGCCGGGCGGCAGGTCTTGCAGGTGGGCGGCGCGGCGTTCGGCCAGGAAGACATGGCGCAAGCCGGCAAACTGCGGGCTGTGGCGCAGCCGCTGGAAAGCGGCAGCCTCCACATCCAGCCCCTTGCGCAAGGGCTGCGTGGCGGCGGCCTCGACGCAGTCCACACAGGCCAGCGGCGCGGTCGAACCGCCAGGCGCAGTCTTCAGACCACCCCGCACAAACGCGGTGAAAGCCTGGACGTTGTCCATGCGACAGGGCAACGCACCGGTGCGCCGCAGCACACCCGAGTCGGCCAGCGCGCGCGCCAGTGCCATGGCCTCGCGGACCACGTCGCCGTCGGTGACGCGGTCGAACAGGCCGCTGTCGCGCAAGGAAGCGGCGCTGTGCGTGCTGCCCCGGAGGACCATGTTCAGGGCCTGCTCCACGCCAATCAGGCGCGGCAGGCGCTGCGTGCCTCCTGCGCCGGGCACTAGGCCGAGCTGCACTTCCGGCAGTCCCACCTGGGTATTGGCGTGGGCCACGCGGGCATGGCAGGCCAGCGCAAGCTCCAGCCCGCCGCCCAATGCGAAGCCATGCATCGCCGCGACCACCGGCTTGGGGCTGGCTTCGAGCTGGTCCAGTTGCGGGCCAGGCAGGGGGGCATGGCCGCCCGAGGGCAGGTCGAACTCGGTGATGTCGCCCCCGCCGCTGAAGCCACGGCCCGCACCGGTGATCACCACGGCACGTACCGCGTCGTCGGCCATCGCTGCGTGCAGTGCGTCGTCCAGGTGGCGGCGCAGCGGCAGGCCCAGCGTGTTGAGCGGGGGGCGGTCCAGCGTGATGAGGGCCACACCCTCGTTCACGGAGCAAAGATCGAGCGTCATCTGGGTTCCTTGGGCGCGGCGGGTGATCAGAGCGCCTTCACCAGTTCGGGCACGGCGGTGAAGAGGTCGGCTTCGAGTCCGTAATCCGCGACGCTGAAGATCGGTGCTTCGGGATCCTTGTTGATCGCGACGATCACCTTGGAGTCCTTCATGCCGGCCAGATGCTGGATCGCGCCGCTGATGCCGCAGGCGACGTACAGGCTCGGCGCCACGATCTTGCCGGTCTGCCCCACCTGCCAGTCGTTGGGCGCATACCCCGCGTCCACCGCCGCCCGGCTCGCGCCGAGCGCAGCGCCGAGCTTGTCCGCCAGCGGCGTCAGCACTTCATTGAACTTGTCGCTGGAGCCGAGCGCCCGACCACCGGAGACGATGATCTTGGCGGCCGTCAGCTCGGGGCGGTCGTTCTTGGTGACCTCGCGGCCGACGAATTGGCTCTTGCCCGAGTCGGCCACTGCGGCAACCGTCTCGACCGAGGCCGATCCGCCCGTGGTCGCCGCGGGATCGAAGCCGGTCGTGCGCACGGTGATGACCTTCACCGGGTCCGTGCTCTGGACCGTGGCGATGGCGTTGCCGGCGTAGATCGGGCGCTCGAAGGTGTCGGCGCTGATGACCTTGGTGATGTCGGTGAGCTGGGCCACGTCGAGCTTGGCGGCCACGCGCGGAGCGACGTTCTTGCCGCTGGCCGTCGCCGGAAACAGGATGTGGCTGTAGCCGCCAGCCACCGCCAGCACCTGCGCCGCGAGGTTCTCGGCCAGACCGTCGGCCAAGCTAGCGCCGTCAGCGTGCAGCACCTTGGTCACGCCTGCGATCTGCGCCGCGGCAGCCGCCGCACCGGCCGCGTTCGCGCCCGCCACCAGCACATGCACCTCACCGAGCGCCGCCGCAGCGGTCACGGTGTTCAGGGTCGCGCCCTTGACGGATTGACCGTCGTGTTCAGCAATGACGAGTGCAGCCATCTCAGATCACCTTC
>JBEANV010000153.1:0-5114 GCA_041165285.1 Pseudomonadota bacterium
AAGTGGATCCGGCGCATGGCCGAGCAGCACGCCATGATCGAGCCGTTCGAGCCCGCTCAGGTGCGTTACGCCCCCGATGGCCGCAAGCTCGTCAGCTACGGGACGTCGAGCTACGGCTACGACATCCGCTGCTCGGACGAATTCAAGATCTTCACCAACGTGCATTCCACCGTGGTCGATCCCAAGAATTTCGACGAACGCAGCTTCGTCGACTTCAAGGGCGACGTCTGCATCATCCCGCCCAACAGCTTCGCGCTGGCGCGCACGGTCGAGTACTTCCGCATCCCGCGCAGCGTGCTCACGGTGTGCCTGGGCAAGAGCACCTACGCGCGTTGCGGGATCATCGTCAACGTGACGCCGTTCGAGCCGGAGTGGGAGGGCTATGTGACGCTGGAGTTCTCGAATACCACGCCGCTGCCGGCCAAGATCTATGCGGGCGAGGGCTGCGCGCAGGTGGTGTTCTTCGAGAGCGACGAGGTCTGCGAGACCAGCTACCGCGACCGCGGTGGCAAGTACCAAGGTCAGACGGGGGTGACCCTGCCCAGGGCCTGAGCGCAGCGGAGAGCGCCGCGCCATGCGACATCTCGTTCGACCTGCGGCCCTGGTGGCCAATTTCTTCGATTCCCTGCTGCCCGGCCAGATAGCGACAGCGGTGGCGATCCACCAGGCCGTGATGGCCGGGGCGCCTGGCATCGACCAGGCGGTGCGCTGGGGCAACCTGATGTTCCTGGTCCGCGGCAGCCACCTGGCCACGCTGGTGCCGCACAAGGGCCAGGCGCACCTGCAGTTCTTTCAGGGTGCCCTGCTGGCCGAGCGTTTTCCGCAGCTGGAGGGCGTTGGCAAGGGCATGCGCCTGCTCAAGTTCCGCTACAGCCAGCCGGTGGACGAGGATCTTGTGAGGCGCCTCGTTGCGGCGGCGGTGGAGCTGCGTGTCAGTGCCTGAACAGCGCTGAGCTGCGGCTGTCGAGGCGGCCGTAGACCACGGCGTCCTCGCGTGGCAGCAGCACTTCCATCGCGCTGTCCAGTGCGACCGTGGCCCGCAGGAGGGATTCACGCTGCACGGCCACCTGCCCGCTGGCTTTCACCAGCCGCGCGCGCAGCGCTGCGGGCACCTGACCCGCCCGGGAGGCGCGCGTGAAGCCGTCGATCGCGCGGGTGAGCGTGTCGCGCAAGTGCCCGGCGTGGTGTTCGATGCGGTCGCTGTCACGCAGTCGCAGCGAGTCGCCCAGGGCGTTCAGGTCCAGCTCGACGGCCGTGAGCAGGTGCTCCAGATCGGTGGCGTCGGGACAGTACGGCGGGGTGGACTGCGGATTCAAGGCGATCATGGGCAGGCGTGTCATGGCATTGGGTCAGAGTGGCACGCAGCCCGGACAGTCCGGACAGGTGCCTCAGGCGTTCTTGCCGAGGTGTCCCAGCAGATCCCGCGCGTTGGCAAGCAGCTTGTCGGCGATCGTTTCGGCATCGACCTTGTAGGTGCCGTCGGCGATGGCTTGCCGGATGCGATCGACCTTTTCTGCGTCGAAGTCATCGGGGGCCCGCTCCAGCAGGGCCGAGGCGGTTTCCGACACCTCCACCTTGGTGCTGGCGGTGTCTTCGACGACCGGAACCTCGGGGTTCTCAGGCGGCGTTTCGGCCGCACGGGTCGGTTGGTTGCCGGTGCTGACGGGGGCCGTCGCCGGGGTCGGGGCGGTATTGCCGATCTTCATCACGTACTCCTTCGGGCCGAATCAGGCTCGGTTGACGGGTGTCGTGGAGGAGACCCCTCCGCGCAACCTCTTCGTTGTGCCTGATATCGGTGGACGCGCTGGCCACTTTAGCGGGGTGGCGAGAGCCTTCGGCAATTCCTCCCCTGTATGGGCTGTTTTCGGGCAGATTTGTGCAGATTGATGTCGAATTGGCCGGTTTCGGTGTCTCTATTTCCGTTTTGGGCGAACGGTCGGCGTCGCGGCGGACCTTGCGGCTCATGAGCGCACCTCGACCCGGTTTTCCCCCGTCGGCAGGCCTGTAAGGACTTGTCCGGAGCTGACCCGCACGCGCACCGGCTGGCCGTCCATGCCGGAATTCAACGCAAAACCGTCGGTGGACGCTTCGAAGCCTTCGCCCCGGTAGACCAGCGTCACCTTGTCGCCCGCGGCAAACCACTGGCGCACCCGCAGATTGTCGGCCCGCATCGCCACGCCCGGACCCACCGCGTTGATCAGGCGCCGGCCCAGCAGCCGGCCCGCTTCGGTGAACACCGGCGCACTGCTGCCGGCCACATCGACCTCGGCCACCTGCACGTCGGTGGCCGACAGTTCGGCCCCGGCGGCCAGCGCAGCCGTGCTGACCACCGCCTTGCGCCACACCTTGATGGTGACCGGCAGGTAGACGTTCCACGCCACCGGTCCGCTCACGCAGCGCAGGCCGACCCGGGTGCGGCCCCAGGGGATCGTGCCGGGCGGCAGGTATGGGTCGATCTGCTGGCAGGGCGCCAGACGCAGGCGCGTGTCGAGCTGGCCGGGGATCACCTCGACGCGTGCGTCGCCCGTGTCGGCCATGGCGGCGCGTGTCACGTCGACGACGCGGCGCGACAGGGCCGTCGGCAGCGGGCCATCGACTTCGGTCTCGGCCCACGCGCTGGCGGTCAACAACGCCAGTCCCGCTGCCACGGCCAGCGCCACCACCGTGCGCGATGGTCGTCGGTGGCGATCGGAGTCCGGTGGCTGCAGCGCCTGCGCAAGGCAGGGGGAAGACGATTGGCGGAGCAGAGGCAAGCTGATCATGGCGCCGACTGTAGGAGCCGGCCTGCGCCGATCAGGCTGCAAGATGGACCGGGCAGGCGGTCCTATTCGTGGGAGTGAGGGGGGGGCGGCGCATCAAGAATCGGATCCGAGCCCCCGGTGCGGGCCTGTATCGGCACCGGGTCCCGTGGTCGAACCCGCTGCCGCTGCTGCCGACACTGCCATGCTGAACCGCCTATCCGCTTCACTCGAATTCCAGACCCAGGCGCTGGCACTGCGCTCCGAGCGCCAGCGCCTGATCGCCAGCAACATCGCCAATGCCGACACGCCGGGCTACCAGGCCCGCGAGATCGACTTCGCCAAGACGCTGCAGCAGATGACGGGCTCGACCGGCGCGATCGGCGCGCCGGCCATGCTCAAGGGCACCGACGGGCGCCACCTCGCCACGGGTGGCACCTCGGCCGCCATGCGCGACAGCCAGCTGCTCTACGCCGCGCCGAGCCAGACCAACCTGGACGCCAACACCGTGGACATGGACCGCGAGCGCGCCAGCTTCGCCGACAACGCGGTCAAGTACCAGGCCACGCTGCAATTCATCAACGGTGGCCTGCGCAACATGCTCGAAGCCATCAAGGGGCAATGATGTCGATGTTCAATATCTTCCACATCGCTGGCAGCGCGGTCAGCGCCCAGAGCCAGCGGCTCAACACGGTGGCGACCAACCTCGCCAACGCCGACACGGCAGCCGGCCCGGACGGCAAGAGCTTCAAGGCCCGCCAGGTCGTGTTCCAGACCCTGCCGATGGGTGACAACGGCTCGGCGGGCGTCAAGGTCTCGCAGGTCCGCGAAGACAGCGCCGAAGGGCGGCGTGTCCACGACCCCGGCAACCCGAATGCCGATGGCAACGGCTATGTCACCTACAGCAACGTCAACGCGGTCGAGGAGATGGTCAACATGATCTCGGCCTCGCGTTCCTACCAGAACAACATCGAAGTGATGAACACCGCCAAGACCCTGCTGCTCAAGACGCTGCAGATGGGCCAGGGCTGATCACCGCAAGGACTTTCCGCACCATGGCCACCGCAACCACCACCTCCTCCACGGCCGCCGACGCCTCGTCGGTCTACAACCAGCTCAAGAGCGGCTCCAGCACCACCGCCTCGAAGATGCAGGAAGCGTCGGACCAGTTCCTGAAGCTGCTGGTCACGCAGATGCAGAGCCAGGATCCGCTCAACCCGATGGACAACGCCCAGGTCACCAGCCAGATGGCGCAGATCAACACGGTGTCGGGCCTGGGTACGGTCAACGAGAGCATCAAGGCGATGTCCGCCCAGCTGCTGCAGATGCAGGCGATGCAGGGTGCGTCGCTGGTCGGCAACTCGGTCGTGGTGCCGGGCAATGCCATCGACGTCAGCAGCGGCAGTGGCGTCGGGCATTTCGAGTTGGGCGGTGCGGCCGATGCGGTCAAGGTCGAGGTGCTGTCCAGCGCCGGCAAGGTGGTCGACACGCTCGACATGGGCGCCGAGACCAGTGGCCGCCACACCTTCAGCTGGAAGCCGGCCGAGGGTGTCAGCGATGCCGGTGGTTTCCGCTTCCGCGTGACTGCCACCTCCGGCACCGCCAACGTCACCACCACGACCCTGATGCGCGACCAGGTCAGCGCCGTCAGCTCGACCGCCACCGGCGGCCTCAATCTGCAGCTCAAGAGCGGTGGCACGGTCGCCTACAGCGACGTGCGCGCCTTCGGCGGCTGATCCCTGCGTTCCTCACTTCCGTTCCAGGAGTCATCACATGAATTTCCAGCAAGGTCTGTCCGGTCTGAATGCCACCAGCAAGAGCCTGGAGGTGATCGGCAACAACATCGCTAACGCCAACACCTACGGCTCGAAATCGGCCCGCGCCGAGTTCGCCGACATGTACGCCAACTCCATCGGCACGACCAGCAATGTCGGTATCGGTGTGCGGGTGGCCGCCGTGGCCCAGCAGTTCACGCAAGGCAGCCTGCTGGCCACCAACAACGCCATGGACGTGGCCATCAACGGCGAAGGCTTCTTCCAGCTCAAGGCCAGTTCGGGCGACCTGCTCTATTCGCGCAATGGCCAGTTCAAGGTGGACAGCGACGGCTTCATCGTCAATGGCCAGAACCAGCGTCTGCAGGGGTACTCCGCCGACCAGCAGGGCACGATCCAGACCGGTGTGCGCACCGACCTGCAATTCCCGCCGGCGGGTCTGCCGCCACACGCCACCGACGGCGTCAGCATCGAACTCAATTTCGACTCGCGCAGCAACGCCACGATGCCGACGCCGCCGTCTGGCCAGACCTACAAGATCGATCTCGACGACGCGACGACCTACAACAACGCCACCTCGGTGCGCACCTACGACGCCAAGGGC
>JBEANV010000154.1:0-4754 GCA_041165285.1 Pseudomonadota bacterium
TCCCCGGAGCCGAACATGCTCGCGCAGCCCCTGCCCGATCTCGCTGCCTGGTCGCAGTACCTCACGGGCCGACCCATCCCGGTCCTGCTCGACACGGCGGAGGAGCTGCGTCTGCTGGCAGAGGTCGAAACCCGGCACGGCACCGTTGACGCCCACCTGATCAACGACGCCATCGGCGACGACCCGCTGATGACGCTGCGGGTGCTGGCCCACGTGGCGCGGCACCGTGCCGATCGCCAGGTCACTGACGTACACACCGTGACAGCGGCCGTGGTGCTGATGGGCATCGGGCCGTTCTTCGGCGCCGTCGAGCCTCTGCTGGTGCTGGACGATCACCTCGCGGCGCATCCGCGCGCCATCGCGGAAATTCACCGGTTGATCCGCCGTGCCTGGTGCGCGGCGCGGCTGGTGACCGAGTTTGCGTTGCTGCACTCCGACGGCCATGCCAGCGCCCTGCAGAAGGCCGCGCTGCTGCACGGACACGCGACGCTGCTGCTCTGGTGCCATGCCCCGGCGCTGGCACAAGCGGTGCGGGATCGGCACGAACAGGATCCGTCGCACAGTGCAGCCGACCACGAACTGGCCGTACTGAACATCGAACTGGCTGCGCTGGAACACCGGCTCGCCCAGGACTGGGGCCTGCCAGCGACACTGTTGCGGCTGACCGACCCCGCGGATGCGCGCAGCCAGATCCTGCTGCAGCCGCAGCGGCGCCTGCTGGCGCTCGCACTCGTGCTGGCCGATCGGATCGACCGTGAAGGTGCATCGGCAGCGCCGACACTTGACGAGATGGAGGAACTCTCCGTTCTGCTGACCTTGTCCACGCCGTCGGTGCAGCGCCTGATCGACAACACGCTGGCCTGAGCCGCAGACCGGTGCGGGATCAAGGCTGGGCAGCGACCTCGGCCAGGCGGTCCAGGCCACGCTCGAAATCACGCGCCAGCCAGTAGTCGGTGACCAGACTGAGCCAGCGCAGCAAGACGTTCGCCCCCACCGTCGACTCCAGCGTCCAGGTCACCCGCGTGTCTGCGCCCACAGGATCCAGCCGGATCTCTCCGCGGGCAACCGAGCCGAGTCGCTCGAAGGTGACGAGGTAGCCCAACCGGTTGGGCGGCTGGACCTCATCGAAGCGCACGCGGCCGCTGCCCTGGGTGTCGCTGACCCACGACCACTCCGCCCCCTGACCCGACGCCGGGCCGCTGTACCCGAGCTGCATCCGGGGATCCCGGGCATGCCAGGGCGACCAGCGTGACCACTGCCGCGGCTCGGCCAGCAAGGGCCAGAGCTGCGCAGGCGTGCGGGCAATGACACGGTGGCGCTCGACCAGATGGCGGTCCGGCAAGGCATAGGCCACCAGCACCAGCACCAGCAGCAGTGCCGCAGTCGATTTCAAGAGGTTGCTCAGCCAAGCCATTTTGCTCACACCTCCGTTTCGCACGGAAGTTACAAAATCTCACACGGCGAGTCCATCCCTGGAACAGGTCACGCCGCAGGGCGATCTGCCACCCCGTGCGGCGGAAGGTTCAGATCGGCACCGCGCGCTGGAGCTTGATCTGATCCAGCACGAAACTGGTCTTGCAGTCCTGCACACCCGGATGCAGCAGCAGGGTGTCCATCATGAACCGCCCGTAGTGCGCCATGTCGGCCACCACGACGCGCAGCAGGTAGCTCATCCCTGTGCTCAGGCAAACACACTCGGCCACTTCCGGCCAGTCCTGCACCGCGGCGCGGAACTGCCCGGCCAGGCGACCGCCCTGGGCTTCGACCGGCCGCTGCAACTGGACCTCGACATACGCTGACAGACCCAGGCCCAGCTTGCACGGCGGCACGATTGCGGCATACCCGGAGATGACCCCCGAATCCTCCAGCCGCCGCACCCGCCGGAGCACGGCGGACGCCGACAGCTGCACCTGGGCGGCGAGTTCATCGTAGGTGATGCGTCCCTGCAGTTGCAGCGCGGCAAGAATGCGCCGGTCCACGGCGTCCAGCGTCAATTCGGAGTCCATCGAAGGATCATTGCAGGAATGATCAATACCATCCTGAATCCGGGCTGAGGACTGCGCGCGCATGTCCTTGCGCTGCGCCGGACCACTGTCACGGCTGAGACAGCCACCCGCGGACGCTACGGGCAAGCCCGGAGATCCGAAGCTGACACGCAGCTGAACAATCGGCCATCCCCGCGCTGTCCTGTCCGATCCGGAGCACCACCCATGAACACCCCCATCCGCCCCTGGCTGCAGAGTTATCCGGAAGGCGTGCCGGCAACCATCGACTCCCAAGGCTCGCTGGTCGATCTGCTCGACACCAGCTTCCACCGCCACGCCAGCCGGCAGGCGGCGCTCTTCCTGAACCAGCCCATCACCTTCCGCACCCTCGACGAGCAGTCGGTCGCCCTGGGCGCCTGGCTGCAGGGCCGGGGCCTGGCGCGCGGCGCGCGGGTCGCGCTGATGATGCCGAACCTGCCGCAGTACATGGTGGCCATCGCTGCCGTGCTGCGCGCGGGCTATGTCGTCGTCAACGTCAACCCGCTCTACACCCCGCGCGAACTCCAGCACCAGCTCGTCGACTCCGGCGCCGAAGCCATCGTCATTCTGGAGAACTTCGCAGCGACGCTGGAGGAGGTGATCGACCAGACCCCGGTGAAGCACGTCGTGCTGGCCGCGATGGGCGACATGCTGCCGCTGTGGCGGCGCCAGCTGGTGAACTTCGTGGTGCGCCATGTGCGCAAGATGGTGCCGGAGTTCCGGCTGCCAGCGGGCCAGGGCCACAGCGTCACGCGCTTCAACGACGCGGTGGAGCAGGGCAGCCGGCTGAAGCTCACCCGCACCGCGGTCGGCCCGGACGACATCGCCTTCCTGCAGTACACCGGCGGCACGACTGGCGTGTCCAAGGGCGCGACCCTGCTGCACCGCAACGTCGTGGCCAACATCCTGCAGAGCGAAGCCTGGTTCCAGCCCATGCTGAACCGCCTCGGCAGCCAGCCGATGACAGCCGTGTGCGCGCTGCCGCTCTACCACATCTTCGCGCTGACCGTGGCGTACTTCCTCGGCGCGCGCCTGGGCCAGCGGCTGATCCTGATCCCCAATCCACGCGACCTGCCCGCACTGATCGGCGCGCTCAAGGGCCACCGCATCCACATGTTCCCGGCCGTCAACACGCTCTACAACGCCCTGGCCCACAACGCCGAGTTCGCGCGCCTGGACTTCTCGCAGCTGGTCGTCTCCAACGGCGGCGGCATGGCGGTGCAGAAGGCCACCGCCGAGAAGTGGCTCAAGGTCACCGGCTGCCCGATCGCCGAAGGCTATGGCCTGTCCGAAACCTCGCCCGTGGCCACCGCCAACCGCATCGACCTGAAGGAGTTCACCGGCACCATCGGCCTGCCGGTGCCCTCGACCGACATCGCCATCCGCGACGACGACGGCCAGGATGTGCCGCTGGGCCAGCCCGGCGAGATCTGCATCCGCGGGCCGCAGGTGATGGCCGGCTACTGGAATCGCCCGGACGAGACCGCCCAGGTCATGACCGCGGACGGTTACTTCAAGTCCGGCGACATCGGCGTGATGGACGAGCGGGGCTACTGCAAGATCGTCGATCGCAAGAAGGACATGATCCTGGTGTCGGGCTTCAACGTCTATCCGACCGAGATCGAGCAAGTCGTCAGCTTGCACCCGGGCGTGCTGGAATGTGCCGCCATCGGCATCCCCGACGAGCGCACGGGCGAGGCGGTCAAGCTGTTTGTCGTCAAGGACGACCCGGCGCTGGCCGAGGAAGACCTCGCGGCCTACTGCAAGGAGAACTTCACCGCCTACAAGCGGCCGAAGCACATCGAGTTCCGCGACGAGCTGCCCAAGAGCAATGTCGGCAAGATCCTGCGGCGCGAACTGCGTTCCTGACCAGTTGCCCACCGGCTGCTCACTGGCTGTTCACCGGTTGTTCACAGCTTTCCCACGCAGTTGGCCGCACCACAGCGGCAGGCCAGGCGCCCTTCGTGGTGCGTTTCACCGTAGTTGCAGGTGATTTCATCGCCGTCCGCAATCGCCCGCATCGCGTAGATCTCGATGCGGCCCTGGCGGATGCGCAGCACCGCATTGGGCGCGCAGGAGTGGTTCGTGAAGCGCAGCGGATCGACCGATCGGGACGCATCAATCGCTCTTCTGGGCGAAATCTCGACCATCATGATGCGTTCCATCGTCTTCACGCGCTCCCAGGCTTCGTGGATGCTGATCAGCTCACCGCGGATCTCACCGATCTTGCGCCGGGCCGGAATGGCTTCAGCGGCGAAGGCGCCTGTGCCCTCGATCGGACTGGGGGCCGCCAGGACGGCGTACTTCTGAGGGTTGGCAGGCGTGCCCATGGACGGATCCCCGATCGTGAAAGCGCCCGATGGTACGGGTTGCCGTCACTGCAGCGTCTGGCGGCATCCCGCTGCGCACTGTGACCTGTGACACGGAACAACTCTGTGGAGAAGCCTTGAACAGGTGTGGAGTTGTTCATGGAAAACCCGTGCTGCGGAAAGTTGATCCCTCTGACTCCCGCTTTGCTCCACTGGGTCACACACAGACTTGTCACCAGCACAAGTAATTGATTTGAAAGGGGAAAGTCTGGTTATGCACAAAAAACGACCCCCTCTATTACTATCTACTATCTTTAAAAAGATAAATAACACCAGAGAAGAACAACCCGGAAACCGCAACGACAAGAAACACGGAACACAAGCCAGTACGGGAAGACCCGTGGCACAGGGGTACACCGAC
>JBEANV010000155.1:0-3980 GCA_041165285.1 Pseudomonadota bacterium
GACCCGATGCACCGCTGGCTGGTCAACACGGTGGCTCGCTTCGCCGAGAAGGCCGGCATCGACATGCCCGAGGTGGCGGTCTATGACGCCGAGCCGAATGCCTTCGCGACGGGCGCGTTCAAGAACTCGGCGCTGGTGGCGGTGTCCACCGGGCTGCTGCAGAGCATGAACCGCGAGGAGGTCGAAGCCGTCATCGGCCACGAGATCGCCCACGTCGCCAACGGCGACATGGTGACGATGACGCTGATCCAGGGCGTGGTGAACACTTTCGTGGTCTTCATCTCCCGGGTGGTCGGCTACGTCGTCGACCGGGTGATCCTGAAGAACGACAAGGACGCGCCCGGTCTCGGCTACATGGCCACGACCGTGGTGATGGATCTGCTGCTGGGCGTGCTCGCCTCGGTGATCGTCGCCTGGTTCTCGCGCCAGCGGGAGTTCCGCGCCGACGCCGGTGCCGCGCAGCTGATGGGCGACCGCCGGCCCATGATGCACGCGCTGGCGCGGCTTGGCGGCATCGAGCCGGGCGAGCTGCCCAAGACGATGGCCGCGATGGGCATCTCCGGGCGCCCGAGCGGGCTGATGGCGCTGTTCTCCAGCCATCCGCCGATCGAAGACCGCATCCGTGCCCTCCAACAAGCGAAATGACGCCATGAAATCACTGGGCCGACGCGCCGAAGGCGCACGTCTGGAACGCATGCAGGCCTCGCCGCGCTGGCGCGACGGGTCGTTCCGCAACCTGCACCCGATCACGCCGGGCCTGCGCGATCCAGCCGTGCCAATGCCGACGGTGCGGGAATTTCTCTGCGGCGGCGAGCGCCGTGCGCCGAACCAGCCCCTGCCGGCGCTGGACCCGCACGCCGCGTGGGCGAAACGGCCAGACACCGGGCTGCGCGCCACCTGGCTCGGCCACTCGACGGTGCTGATCGAGATCGACGGCTACCGGGTGCTGACCGACCCGGTGTGGGGCGCGCGGGCCTCGCCGTCGACGCTGCTCGGGCCGAAGCGCTTCCAGCCGGTGCCGGTGGCCTTGAAGGCGATGCCGGCGGTGGACTGTGTCGTGATCTCGCACGACCACTACGACCACCTCGACTATCCGACGATCCGCGCGCTGGCCCACAGCCAGGTGCCGTTCGTGACCTCGCTGGGCGTGGGCGCGCACCTGCAGGCCTGGGGCATTCCACCCGAGCGCATCACCGAGCTGGACTGGTGGGAGGCGCACACCCTGCCCGGCACCGGGCTCAGCGTCACGGCCGCGCCTTCGCAGCATTTCTCCGGCCGCGGGTTGAAGGACCGCAACGCGACGCTGTGGTCGTCGATGGTGGTGCGTGGCCCGCGCCACGCGGCGTTCTTCAGCGGCGACACCGGGCTGACCACCGAGTACGAGGTGATCGGGCAGCGGCTGGGACCATTTGACCTGGTGATGCTGGAGGTGGGCGCCTTTCACCCGGCGTGGGGCGACATCCACCTGGGACCGGAGAACGCGCTGAAGGCGTATTCGCTGCTCGGCGGCGGCGGCGCGTTCCTGCCGGTGCATTGGGGCACGTTCAGCCTCTCGACACACGACTGGGACGAACCGGTAGAGACGCTGCTGAAGCTCGCCCCGGCGCATGACGCGCGGCTGCTGATGCCACGACTCGGCGAGCCGGTGGAGCCGGCACAGGCAGCGACGGTCACACCGTGGTGGCGCGACCTCCAGCCAGCGCGC
The DNA here is from genome assembly GCA_041165285.1 of Pseudomonadota bacterium. Classification (GTDB taxonomy): domain Bacteria; phylum Pseudomonadota; class Gammaproteobacteria; order Burkholderiales; family Burkholderiaceae_C; genus Sphaerotilus. Next base: position 1,706 of record JBEANV010000155.1, read on the forward strand.
GCACCGGCACCGGCATCGGCACCCGCCGCAGCCGAGCAGACCCCATGGCCCGCCTCGATGCCCTGGCCCTTGGACTGACACGCCCGGGCCAAGCTGGCCTTCAGGAAAACCCGCCATCCCTCAGCGAAAATCAATGTAACCAATAGTTACTTGATGAGTTGGTCACTGGATCACTTGAACGCTGTCACAGGGAGGGCCATGAAGTCCGTCATCGACCACCCGCTGCGCGGCCCGTGGATACGCGAAGCATCGCCGGTGCGCCCGCAGTCCCCCGTGCTGCTCACCGCCTTGCAGCAGCCACGCCTGGCCGGGCTGGACGCGCTGCGCGCCTTCGCGGTCCTGCTGGTCATCGTCAACCACCTCGGCCCGGACCGGATCGGGCCGGTCATGGTCTTCGACGGCTCGGTGGGGGTGGAGCTGTTCTTCGTGATCAGCGGCTTCCTGATCACCTGGCTGCTGCTCGGCGAGCACGAGCGCCACGGCCGCATCGCACTGGGCGCCTTCTACCAGCGCCGTGTCGCCCGGCTGCTGCCTGCCAGCCTGGCCTATCTGCTGGTCGGCATGCTGCTGCTGGCGCTGCGCCACCAGCCGATTCCGTGGGGCGCGGTGGTCTCGACGCTGTTCTACGGCACGAATTACTACCAGGCCTTCACCGGGGCCGAGTCGCATTACCTGTCGCACTGCTGGTCACTTGCGGTCGAAGAGCAGTTTTACCTCGTCTGGCCCTTCCTGCTGGCCGCACTGCTGCGCCGTGGCCAGTCGCCACGGGTCGCGCTGGCGGTGTCGATCCCGCTGGTCTGGCTCTACAAGGCGGTGCTGATCTTTGGCTTCGGCGTCGGAGAGGTCTACCTCTACCGCGCGCTGGACACCCGCATGGACCAGCTCGCAGCTGGCTGCCTGCTCGCGGTGCTGCTGAAGACACCACGCTGGCGGCGGTATTTCGAGCAACTCACCCGGTTGCGCTGGCCGTTGCCGGCGCTGATGGCGGGGCTGGTGCTGTCGATGTCCACGCTGCATGACACGGACACCGTGGCCAACCAGCAGCTCTACGCCTTCGCGCTGGAGACGGTGCTGATCTGCGCCATGCTGCCACTGGTGCTGATCGAGGCCACGGGGCGCGGCACCGTGGCCGCCCTGCTCAATGCCCCGGCCCTGGTGCTGATCGGCCAGATCTCCTATGGCATGTACCTCTTCCACCCCTTCGTCGTCCACCCCGTCCACAACGCCATCGTGCGCCTGGGCGGCCCGTCCACGCTGGGGATCGCCGCAGCGGTCGCAGCACTCGTCGGGGTGTCATGGGCCTCGTTCCAGTGGTTCGAGCAGCCGCTGCGGGAGCGGCTGCGCCCTCGATAGCGCAAGTTCGGCCGGTCAGTAGCGGCCGGTCACGCCCGCCACACGCAGGTAGACGTAGGCCGCCCACTCGATCAGCACCCGCGGCGCCAGCCCCGCCCAGCCCTGCGACTTGACACGCTGCGCCGTGATCGCCTCGGACTGCGCCAGCGCGCGGCCGATCTCCACCGCGAGATCCTGCGCGAAGGTCACGTCGCGCACGACCATGTTGGCTTCGAGGTTGAGCAGCAGCGAGATGGGGTCGATGTTGGAGCTGCCGACGGTCGCCCAGTGGTCGTCCACCAGCATCACCTTGGCGTGCAGGAAGGCGGGCACGTACTCGTAGACCTCGATCCCGTGGCGCATCAGCTCGTCATAGAGCACGCGCGCGGCCAGCGCGGCAATGCGGTAGTCCGGCTTGCCCTGCATCAGCAGACGCACCTGCACGCCACGCTGCGCCGCCTTGCACAGCGCGCGCCGGAACTCCTGGCCGGGGTAGAAGTAGGGACAGATCAGCCAGATGCGTTGCCGGGCGGAGCGGATCGCGTCGATGTAGGCGCGCTCGATGGTGCGGCGCTGGCGCAGGTTGTCGCGCACGACAAAGGCGGCCTGCATCGGCGGCAGGGCATCGTCCAGTTGCGCGACGCGGTGGCCGCGGCGCGTCAGCCGCATCTGGCGCATCAGGCTGCGCAGGCGCTGCACGGGGCGCTCGGTGTTCAGCAGCGTGCGCATCTCCTGCTGCCAGTCGTGGCCGAACCAGGAGCGCGACCACATCGCCCGCACCGCCTGCTCCATCGGCGCCACCACCGGCCCGGTGGCGCGCACGGCGAAATCCAGCCGTGGCAGCTCGGTGCGGCCGTGGTGCAGGTCGATGTGGTCGTCGAGGATGTTGATGCCACCGACAAAGCCCACCTCGCCATCCACCACGCACAGCTTCATGTGCAGC
>JBEANV010000156.1:0-14597 GCA_041165285.1 Pseudomonadota bacterium
CGCTGGTTCGTCAAGAACATCCTTCAGCGTTTCGACACCATCCAGCGCGTTTCGCAGGCCATCGTCGAGCGCCAGAAGGGCTTCTTCACCCACGGCGAGATCGCGATGAAGCCGCTGGTGCTGCGCGAGATCGCCGACGAGCTGGGGCTGCATGAATCGACCATCTCGCGCGTGACCACCGCCAAGTACATGAACACACCGTTCGGCACCTTCGAGCTGAAGTACTTCTTCGGCTCCTCGCTGAACACCGAGGCGGGTGGCAATGCGTCGAGCACGGCGGTGCGGGCGCTGATCAAGCAGTTCGTCGCGGCCGAGGACCAGAAGAAGCCGCTGTCCGACAGCCAGCTCAGCACGATGCTGGAGGAACAGGGCATTCAGGTGGCGCGCCGCACGGTGGCCAAGTACCGCGAGGCGCTCAAGATCGCGCCGGCCAATCTGCGCAAGGCGATCTGAACCGATGGTCTGGGCGGGGCACGGTTCTGGTGCGGCATCAGCCCCGAACGGACCATCGCCGGGCAGGCCCCGCAGTTACCCTGACAGCGGATGGTGCGTGGTCGGGCCAGGTGTGACGAGGTGCGCAGCGGCGGTGTGCGGATGTTGGCGAATCATCCGGCATGGCACATGCATTGCAATGAAGGCACTCAGGAGCCCGACATGCACGACCCCGTTCGCCACCAGATCGCCAGCCGTATCCACGATCTGCTCATGCACGAGATGGGCGAGGACGTGGACGTCCACCTGATGCTCGGTCCGCCCGAATACGCCCGCGCGGTGCTCAGCCTGTGCCGGGCCTGCGGCAGCGCCGAGCTGGGCCGGCTGGCGGAGGAATTCCTGCGGATGCAGACCCCCTTGCCGCCGCCCCTGCGCATGCACGCTGTCACGGCCGTGTCAACGCGCCGCTGAACCGCTGCATCAGCCCGCGCAGCAGCGCCCGCACATGGCGCAGCAGCCAGACCGTCAGCCCCAGCATTCCCACCACGGCCACGCCCAGCCCCACCGCCGCCCACATCGGCTGAACCCAGGACAGCCACAGCATCGCCGGCACGGCTGCGTCCCCTGCCAGTGACAGGCCCCAGTTGCTGAAAGGCTCGGGCGAGGCATTGACCGCTGCGCGGGTGGTCGTCTTGGCGACGTGCGCGGTGGCGGCCAGCGAGCCGCCGAGCACCGCAGCCGCCATCGTCCAGCTGCCCTCGTCGCCGCCAAAGACCGACGCGGCCAGCGCCGCACCCGCCGGGAGGCGCACGAAGGTGTGCAGCATGTCCCAGAAGGAATCGAAACCGGGGATCTTGTCGGCGAAGAACTCCACGGCCAGCATCAGCCCGCTCGCGCCCAGCACCACCGGCTGCTGCAGCCATTGCAGCCCCGCCGGGAGCGGAATCCAGCCGAGGTGACCGGCCATTCCGGTGCAGAACAGCACGGCGTACAGCCGCAGCCCGCTGGCCCAGCCCAGCGTGGCGGCAATCGACATCAGCTCCGGTGTGCCGAGGGGCGTGGTCATGGCGGCGTTCCTCTGGTGGGGAGATCGCCGCGATGGTAGCCGGCTCAGGGCACCCAGACGGTGGCGATCTTCGCCGTGCTGTAGACGTTGGCGGCCGTGATGTTGTTGGCTGCGACGCTGAAGTCGCAGGTCCGGTCCGACGCCGCGCCGTTGCGCACGCACAGCGGCCGGTGCAGCAGCGTGAGGCGGCTGATGGTGCGACCGTCGTCGGGCAGGTTGACGGCCCAGTAGGTGAAGCCGCTCATCGGATCGGTGGTCGCGCTGACGCTGTTGTCCATCGCGACGTGGCGGAACGTGCCGTTGCTGTACTCGACTTTCAGGTGCAGGTTCCAGCCCCACCAGAAGGTGTCGCCGGAGATGCTCTGTTTCATCAGGTTGAAGGTGGTGGCATCCGTCGGATCCCACAGACGCTTGAGGTGGCCGTTGGTCTTGACGACGCCGAGCACCGCCGAGGTGGCGTCGTTCGTGTAGTTGAACGCGCCATACACCGAGAGGACCGGCACATTGCGCTGCAGCGGGAAGCGGAAGTCGTAATAGCGGTCGTAGACCGTGCCGGTGGCGGCGGTCGGCAGCGTCTTGACGAAACCGTCGTCACCCGGCGGACGCAGCACGGTCTCATAGGCGCCGGTGGCCGTGTTGAGGCGGCGCAGTGTGGGCGTGGCGGCTGTGCCCCACTCGGCCTGGACGGTGCCGCCCTGTGTGGGGAAGTAGTACGCGGTTGCGGCGGGCGCGGTCGAGCTGCTGCCGGCGATGAAGCTGCTCCAGTACGGCACCGTGCCGCCGAGCGCCGTGGCGGCGCCTGTCCAGTAACGCTGCATCTGCACCGTGGCGAAGTCCGAGAAGTGGTCGAACACACGCCCGGTGGCGACGTTGTTGCAGCCGCGCTGCATCGGATCCTGTGCTTCGACCTGGGTGCCATTGCAGCCCCAGTGCATCAGCGTGTTGTCGAGCGGGTCGTAGCCGGTGGTCTTGCCGAAGCCGCCGCCGTTGAACGTGGTCCCGCTCTTGGTCTCGCCGGTGTACGGGTCGCGCAGGCCGGTGGCCGAGGTCTGGTAGGCGCCGGTGACACCGCCCAGGTGCGGCAGGCTCAGGCTGTGGCCGACCTCGTGGTTGAAGACCAGCGCGTAGTTGTCACCGCTGGCGAGCTGACCCCCGCCGAGGCCGCCGCCGACACCCGAGTTGGCGCCATGGCCCGCGTACCAGATGCCAGTCCAGTACATGCCGTTGGCGTTCTGGATCTTGCCGGTCAGGCTGCGGGTCGCGGCGAGCACGCCGAAGCCGCCGTAGAGCGTGCAGGTACCGGCTGACTTCTGGGTCGTGGTGCAACTGGGCAGGCGGTCCGCCCAGACAGCAGGCTGCTGGGTCGCCACGCCATTGGCGGTCTGGCCGTCACTGCGCGGGCTGATCACCAGCTTGGGCAGTGCCAGCGGCTGCGGCCAGTTGTAGAAAGCCGTCGAGGTGAACGGGAAGCGCGCCGCGAACTCGGCGCGCATGGCGGCGGTGGGCCGCGGCGTGGTGTCGCCGAACAGCAGCGTGTCCACCAGCACCATCTCCGCCTGCGGTTTGGTGGTGAGCTTGAGCTGTGCGGGGGTGAAGGTGCGGGTGGCGCCGCCGGCCACGGCGATGGTCAGCGTGGTGTCGGAGCGCATCCACGCCGAGGGCAGCGTCACGCGGTAGCTGGTGGCCAGCGTCTGGTTGAGCGGCTGGGTGCGGGTGTCCACGGTGGTCGGCAGCGCGGTGGGCGCGACCAGGCAGCGGGTGGCAGAACCGCCGGTCCAGTTGGCGGTGACGCTGATCTGCGGCACCCGGGCGCCGGTCGGGCCTGTGACGTCGAGCTTGAGCAGTGCGCCGCGGTCCTGCACGAGGTTGAAGAAGGGCCAGCCGACTTCCATCAGGTGGGTCTGCGCGAACCAGACCCGCGCCACCGTGGCGCTGGCGTTGGTGACGGGCGCTGCGGCGCAGGTCGCCTGCAGCGTTGGCGGCTCGGGCCGGAACACGGTGGGCAGGAAGGCCGGTGTCGCCACGGCGGCGGCGCGTGTCCGCGTGGATTCGGTGGCGGCGGTGTCCGTGGACGGGGCTGCCGCAGTCCCCAGGCCCAGCGCATCGGCCTCGCCAGGGGCGTTCTGGTCGATTTCGGCGAAGGCGGCGCGCACGCGCTCGGCCAGCGCGGACGCCTCAGGCGCTCCGGTCGCCTCCATCGGCGTGGTCACGGGGGCCGCGGTCGAGGCGGTGTCGTCCCCGCCGCCGCAACCGGCGAGGGTGGCGAGCAGCAACAAGCTGGCCACTGGCGCGAAGCGCTGGAATTCTGGTGTCATGGGGCTGGTCTCGGGTAGGAACGCGAACCACCAATTTATCAACTACGGTTCGTTTCAGGCGTATCTGATGGTGACTCCATCGGCGCGGCATCGGCCGACGCTGCCAGGACCTTGAGCGCGCCCATGAACCGGTTCAGCCGGGGCCCTTCCAGGAACACATCGGCGTTCGGGCCGTCGATCAGACCGACAAAAAGGTCGTGCCCGGCGTCCGCCTGCTGTGCCTGCACCAGGCGCGACTCGATGCTGTCGTCCAGCACCACGTGGCGCACGTCCACCAGCCGCACACGGTCGGTGCGGTGGACGCGGCTCAGGCGCTGCATCAGCAGGGCCGGGTTCCACGGGCGGTCGAGGTGGACGATGGCGGTGGCGGCGTGGCGCAGGCCGAGTTGTCCGCCGCGCTCGTCGTCGCTGCACAGCAGCACGCGCAGCTCCGGGGTCTGCTGGAACTCGCTGACCAGCGCACGCCGGTCGTCACCCACCAGCTCGGGGCCGAGGCGCCGGAAGGCGGTGCCTCGGGCCTGCAAGGCCGCCCCCAGCGTGTCCAGTGCCGCGGGCCACTGGCTGAACACGACCACCTTGGCGTCGGGCGTGCGCAGTGTGGCGTCGATGGCCGGCAGCGCCGCAGCCGGCTTGCCGTCCTGGCCGCACTGGCGCAGCGCATGCAGCGTGCGGACCAGGTGCCGCTGCTCGCTGCTGCCGATGAACTGGCTGCGCTGCCAGCGCTGCACGCTGCGGCGCAACTGACCCAGCAGCGTGTCGTGCAGCGTGCGCTGTTCAGGCGAGAGCGTGACCCGCGTGGTCTGCTCGACCGTTTCCGGCAACTGGCGCAGCACCAGCGTGCGCGAGCGGCGCAGCATCCACGGCGCCAGGGCGTCGAGGTGCCCACCTTGCAGCGCCGCCACAGCGCCGAAGTGGCCGTGGTCTACCCAGTCGAGCATGGCCTGCCAGGCGTCCGGACGGTCTTCCAGCGGCGCGCGGGCGAGCACGAGCGCCCACGGGCTGGCGAGCCCTTGCAGGGCCGCCAAGGTGTCCGGCTGCGACCAGGGCGATGCCGCAGGGTCGGCGGGCTCGTCGATGACGACCACGTCGGCCTCGATGGCACGCAGGCGCTCCAGGTCGGTGGTGAGGCACGCCAGATCGGCGATGGCCACGGCAACAGCGGCGTCCGGCGTGCCTGCGGCATTGCCGGTCCACTGCAGCCACTGGCTTTGCCAATGTGCCAGCCGATCGGGGGGACACAGCACCAGCGCTCGCTCGGCGCCGAAGCCCTGGCCGATCAGGCGCAGTGCGGCGATGGCCTGCACGGTCTTGCCCAGGCCGGCGTCATCGGCCAGCACGCTGCGGCCGGCGCAGGCGGCGTAAAGCGCAGCTTCGGCCTGATAGGGGCGCAGCGGTGCGGTCACCCGTGCTGCCAGTGCGGGGCTGAGCGGGCCGGCCGGATGCTGGCGCTCCAGGTGTTCGACCCGGGCGCGCATGTCGCGGGCATGGGCCAGCCAGTCCCACACGTCGGCCTCGACCTGCAGCGGGTGGCGGCGCTCGCGTGCCAGCCGCACCAGCTCGATCAGCGCCAGATCGTTGACCAGCGGCGCAGCGTCGGTGGGCGCGCCGAGGGCCTGCGCGGCTGCATCGAGGTCCGCCGGACAGTGGCGGCCGGCCACCCAGTGCAACTGGTGGCGCACACCTGGCACCAGCGTGACGGTGCTGTGCAGCGGGCGCAGGTCGGGCGGCGGCGACACCGGCGCGTCTGCCACGGGGGCGGGCGCGGCTTGGGGTTCCGGCGCAGGGGCTGGCGGCGTCTCCGGTACGGGGTCAGGTTCCGGAGCGGACGCCTGTTCCGGTGTCGGGGGGGCACTTTCCGCCGACACGGCGGGTGTGGCGGCTTTCTTGCGCGCCGGGGTGCGCCGGGGGGTCTTCCTGGCCGGCGCTGCAGGCGGGGCTTCAGCCGAGGCTTCTGCGGAGGGCTCTGCCGCTTCGACGGGCGTTGTGGCCGCCTGGGTGGCGGGTGTCTTGCGCGGTGCGCGCTTGCGGGCTGGCGCCGGCGTCGGCGCCAGGGCCGGCAGGCTGTCCGGCGGAGTGGCAGGCTCGGCGATCACTGGCGGATCGACCCGTTCGGGGGCCACCGGACGGGTCGCCGTGCGCTTGCGGGCAGAGGGGGTCTTGCGGGGAGAGGAAGGTGACGCCATGAGGAGGGCAGAGCCGGCCGTGATTCGAAGTCCTGGAAATTGCCCGGGACTGTAGCCGGTATGGCCTCCGCCTCGGGGCCGGTGTGGCGCGGGCGAGCCGGGTGGGCGTCTAAGATGCGCCGCATCATGAAAACTGTCCTCAAGCTGCTGCTGTGTGCCGTGGCGGCACTGGTGCTGTCGGCCGTGCTGATCGTCTGGCTGGCACTGCACGACCGCCCGCTGGTCCAGCGCGACTCGGCGATGACCGCGGCCGACATCGCCCGCGTGCGCGATCTGCTCAGCGCGGCGGACCCGCGCAAACACCCGCAGGAGGGCGAAGCGGTGCGCACCTTCCACGCCGACGGCCGCGACCTGGACCTGATCCTCCATGACGCCAGCCGGCGCCTGTTGCATGGGGCCGGCCGTGTCGTGCTGGAGGAGCAGGCCGCGCGGGTGCAACTCAGCGTGCGGTGGCCGCGCAGCCCCTTCGGGCCGTGGTTCAACGTCGAGGCGCGTGTGCGCCAGACGCCGGGTTGGCCGGCGCTGGAGGGGCTGCAGATTGGCCGTGTGCCGGTGCCGGCGGGGCTGGCGCGCTGGCTGCTGGTGCAGGGGGTGGCGCACTACGGCGCCACCGAGCAGGTGCAGACGGTGATGGGCATGGTGCAGCGGGTCACGCTGCAGCCGGCCGAGATCGTGCTGGACTATGTCTGGCGCCCGGAGGGCCTGCGTACCGTGATCCTGTCGCCGGTGGACCAGCAGCGGCTGCGCGCCTACGTCGATCGGCTGGTGCCGCTGGTGCGCAAGGCGCAGGGCACGGTCCCGCTGGCCGCCCTGCTGCCGCCCATGTTCGAGCTGGCCCGCGTGCGTGCTGCCGCTGCCGGTGGTGGCAGTGACGAGGTCTCGGCCCAGGAGAACCGCGCTGCCCTGATCGCGCTGGCGCTCTACGCAACCGGCCAGAGCCCGTCGCGCTTTGTGCAGGATGCGCGGCAGTGGGCGCAGCCGGCGCCGCACGCGGTGCTGCTGCGCGGGCGAGAGGACTTCTCCATGCACTTCCTCGTCTCGGCCGTGCTCGCGGCCGAGGGCGGCGGCCGTCTGGCGGACGCGATCGGGCTGTACAAGGAAATCTCCGACTCGCGTGGTGGCAGCGGCTTCAGCTTCAATGACATCGCCGCCGACCGCGCCGGCACCCGCTTCGGCCAGATCGCCGTGCGCGACCCGAAGCGGCTGCAGGCCGAGTTGTCCAGGGGGGTGACGGACGAGGACTTCATGCCCGGGGTGGCCGATCTGCCCGAATTCCTGAGCGAAGCCGAGTTCAAGGCCACCTACGGCGACACCGGCTCGCCAGCCTACGAACGCATGAAGGCGGAAATCGAGCGCCGCGTGGCGTCCCGGCCGCTGTTGCGCTGACGTGCTTGTGGCGTGTCGGATCTGTCCATGGATGACTTGACCGCGCTGCGCAATGGCGAGCGGCTGGGCGCCCGCCGCCTCGACCTCGCCGCCGACCTGACGGAGCTGCCGCCCGAGGTCTTTGCTCTGGCCGATACGCTCGAAGTCCTGAACCTCTCGGGCAACCGTCTGTCCACACTGCCGGACGATTTGCCGAGGCTTCACCGGCTGCGCGTGATCTTCTGCTCCGACAACGCGTTCACCACGCTGCCGCCCGTGCTGGGGGCCTGTGGACAACTGGAGATGGTCGGCTTCAAGGCGAACCGGATTGCCCACGTTCTGGCCGAAGCCCTGCCCCCGCGGTTGCGCTGGCTGATCCTCACCGACAACGCGATCGACGCCCTGCCCGACACCCTCGGCGAGCGCCCGCGGCTGGAGAAGCTGATGCTCGCCGGCAATAGGTTGACGGACCTGCCTGACCTGTCGGGCTGTGGAGAACTTGCACTGCTGCGGCTGGCTGCGAACCGGCTGCAGGCTCTGCCACCGTGGCTGCTGTCCCTGCCCCGACTGGCCTGGCTGGCCTGGGCGGGCAACCCAGTTGCCCACACACTTTTCCACACTGTCCACAGCCAGAATATTCCGCAAATCCCTTGGGGAGATCTGTGCCTCCACCGTGTGCTGGGTGAAGGTGCGTCGGGAGTTATACACAAAGCGGTGTGGAAAAGAAGTGAACAGTTATCCACAGCCGTGGCGGTAAAACTGTTCAAGGGCGCAATGACCAGCGACGGCTTGCCGGACAGCGAGATGGCGGCCAGCATCGCCGCGGCCGGACACCCTGGATTGGTCGGGGTGGAAGGGGTGGTCCACAACCCGGCAGACCCCACGCCGGGCCTGGTGCTGCCGCTGCTCGACCCGTCGTTCCAGCCACTGGCCGGGCCGCCGAGCTTCGTTTCATGCAGCCGCGATGTCTACCCTGCCGGCTTGGATATCTCTGTGGACAAGCTGTTGGCAATTACCCGCTCCGTGGCCGGTGCAGTGGCACATCTGCACACCCGTGGGCTGGTGCATGGGGATCTGTATGGCCACAACATCCTGTGGAATGGCGTGGACCAGGCCTTGTTGAGTGATTTTGGTGCCGCCTCGTTCGTGGACCTCGGCGATCGGGTGACCGCCGGCGCGCTGCAGAGGCTGGAGGTGCGTGCATTCGGTTGTCTGCTGGAAGAACTGCTGGCTGTCGTGGACCACCCGTCCGATGCCCGCTGCGGGCCGCTCGCGGTGCTGCGAGACACCTGCCTGCAGCCGCAGGTGGCGCGGAGGCCGCTGTTTTCAGACCTCGTCGTGGCGCTCGCCGACCTCGGCTGACGCGGCGGCCCCGGCCTTCGCTGTGTCAGCCAGGCAGGCCACGAACTCGCCAAACGCTTGCAGCAGCGGTGCGTAACGCGCAGGTGCCTGTTCGAGCTGCGCCAGCGCGAGGCAGCTGGCCTCCAGTGTGGACAACTGGTCCGGCCGGTGTGCCTTGCGGATCGTGTACTGCGAGGGCGGTGGCTTGGCCAGCGCCAGCCGCGGCAGGCGCTGCAAGGCCGGGTTCAGGTGCAGCAGCTTGCGGCTCTTGCGCCAGGTGCCGTCAAGCACCACCAGGCGCAGCCGCTCCGGTTGGCACGCGGTGGATACGGGTTTTGCCTGCGTATCGACCGCCTTGCCGGTCGCCGGATCCTCTGGATACAGCAGCACGCTGTGCCGGTCCTCTGCCGTCAACAGGGCGTCGAGGGCCGCCGCGTCGAACTGCTCTCCTGTGGACAGGCGGCTGCGGCCCAGGCTCAGGTGCAGCAGCCGTGCGCTGCCCTTGGCCTGTTGCACCTCCAGCGGGTGCTGCAGGACCAGCAGCTCCACCACGTTATCCACAGGCGTGACCCAGTGGCACAGGCAGGTGCGCAGCGGGCGGGCGCACTGGGGACAAGTCGGGCGGTGGGGGTGTTCCATGGCGGACAGCGGGGCGGAGCGGATTGCGCGAAGATCCGCGCATGATCGCCGTTTCCGTCCTCGACCTCGCCCCCATCACCGAAGGCAGCGATGCCGCGACCGCGCTGCGCTGTGCGCTCGACCTCGCGCAGCATGCCGAGCGCTGGGGCTACCGCCGCTACTGGCTCGCCGAACACCACAACATGGCCGGGCTTGCCTGCTCGGCCACCGCGGTGCTGATCGGCCACATCGCAGGCGGTACCTCGACGATCCGCGTCGGCTCCGGCGGCGTGATGCTGCCGAACCACGCGCCGCTGGTCGTCGCCGAGCAGTTCGGCACGCTGGCCACGCTCTACCCCGGCCGCATCGACCTGGGCCTCGGCCGTGCGCCCGGCACCGACCAGGCCACGGCGCGTGCGCTGCGCCGGCACCTGCACAGCGCCGACGAGGACAGTTTTCCACAGGACGTCATGGAGCTGCAGCGCTACCTTGGCGAGCCGGAAGCCGGCCAGACCGTGCAGGCCATCCCCGGCACGGGCACGCACGTGCCGATCTGGCTGCTCGGCTCCAGCCTCTACGGCGCGCAACTCGCCGCCTACCTGGGCCGTCCGTTTGCCTTCGCCTCGCACTTCGCGCCGGACCTCCTGGTGCAGGCCCTCGACATCTACCGCAGCACGTACCGGCCTTCGCCGAGTTATCCACAGCCCTACGCGATGGTCGGCACCAACGTGGTCGCCGCCGATACCGACGCCGAGGCGCAGAAGCTGTTCACGTCGATCCAGCAACGCTTCCTTGGCATGGTGCGGAACCAGCGCGGGCCGCTGCCTCGCCCTGTGGATAACATGGATGCGCTGTGGAGTCCGGTCGAGCGGCGGCAGGTCGGGCGGATGCTGTCGGTGGCGGTGGTCGGCTCACCTGTGACCGTCACCGAGGGCCTGCGGGCGCTGGCCGAGCGCACGGGGGCGGACGAGCTGATCATCGCCGGCGCGACACACGACCATGCGGCGCGGCTGCGCTCCTACGAACTGATCGCCCAGTGCGCCGCCAACGTGGTGCCGGCCGTCAAACTTTGAGCGGCACGTCCTCGATGCGCTCGTAAACCGGCAGGCCGCGTGCGCGGGCACGGGCCACATCCTGGTCCGCCCCGCGCGATGCGCCGGGAATCCGCAGCACCGCGTCGCAGCGCGACAGCAGCCGCTCGGCCACCGGGTATTGGTACTGGTGGAACACCTCGTCGCCATGCGTGCGCCCGCCTGCCGCGTGGATGATCGGCAGCGCCACCCACTCGCCGATCATGGCCAAGTGCCCGCGCTCGTACAGCGGCAGCGCCGTGGCCTCCATGAGGGCGAGGTTGGCGGCGATGCGCTGCGGGTCGCCGTCGGTGCCGGAGAGGTAGGGGCCGGCGATCAGGACCAGCAGCGTGCGGTCGGTGGTCGGTTCGCTGGTGGGCATGGGTGCGTCTGACATCGTGCAGCCTCGTGCATGAACGTTGATATTCGTGCAATCTACTATCATCGCCCCACCATGTCCACCACCACCACTACCCTGCTCACCCGCCAGCGCCAGCAACTCATCCTTCAGCGCCTCGCCCGCGACGGGCAGGTCATCGCCAAGGCGCTGAGCGAGGAATTGCAGATCTCCGAGGACACGATCCGCCGCGATCTGCGGGAGCTTGCGCGTGAAGGTCGGCTGCAGCGGGTGCATGGTGGCGCGCTGCCAGCGTCGGCGGCGATCGGCGACATGGCCATGCGCCGGCAGGTGGCGCCGGACGTGAAGCAGGCGCTGGCGCGGCGGGCGGCGGCGCTGGTCCAGCCGGGGCAGGTCATCTTGCTCGATGGCGGCACGACCACGGCGGCGCTGGCGCGTGCGCTGTCACCGGACCTGCGGGCCACCGTGGTCACCCACAGCCCGACCATCGCCGTCACGCTCGGCGAGCATCCGAACATCGAGGTCATCCTGCTCGGCGGGCGCTTGTTCAAGCACTCGATGGTCACGGTGGGCGCCACCACGATCGAGGCGGTGCGCCACATCCGGGCGGACCTCTACTTCATGGGCGTCACCGGCCTCCACGCCGAGGCGGGGCTGAGCACGGGGGATTTCGAGGAGGCGGCGATCAAGCGCGCCTTGCACGAACGTGCAGCCGAGACGGTGGTGATGGCGTCGCCGGAGAAGCTCGGGGCGGCGTCGGCGTATGTCATCGCGCCGGCGGCGGAGGTGGCGACGCTGGTGGTCGCCGCGGACACGCCGGAGGGGGCCGTGGGTCCGCTGCGGGCGCTCGGGATCGATGTGCTGAGGGCTTGACGCAGGTCAGTGTGGCGCTGCTGCAGGCGTTTCCATGAAGCGGATCAGCGCGGCCACCGGCATCGGCCGGGCCAGCAGGTAGCCCTGCAGGGACGCACAGCCCAGGTGTTCGAGCACGGTGCGCTGTGCCGTGTGTTCGATGCCCTCGGCGGTGCAGGGCAGCGCCAGCGCATTGGCCAGTCCGACAATGGCACCCACCAGCGCCCGCGGTGTGTGCGCGGCGGGATCGTGCAGCGGTTGCACGAAGCTGCGGTCGATTTTGAGGCGGTCGAAGCGGAAGCGCTGCAGATAGGCCAGCGACGAGAAACCGGTGCCGAAATCGTCCAGCGCAAGCCTGACACCGAGTGCGCGCAGGCCCCGCAGCGTCTCGGTGACCTGGCCGTCGGCGGTGGCCAAGGCGGTTTCGGTCAGCTCGAATTCCAGTCGCTCGGCGGGCAGGCCCGTCTCGGTCAGGATCTGCTGCACCTCCGCGACCAGCGTGCGGCTGCACAACTGGACCGGCGACAGGTTGACGCTCACCTGGAGCGGCACGGGCCAGCGAACCGCGTCGCCACAAGCCTGGCGCAGCACCCAGGCCCCGATCTGCACGATGAGCCCGGTCTCCTCGGCCAGCGGAACGAAGTCCAGCGGGCCTTGTTCGCCCAAGGTCGGATGGGTCCAGCGCAGCAGCGCTTCGGCGCCGATGGGTGTGCCGGAGCGGGTGTCGAACACGGGCTGGTAGACCAGATGCAGCTCCTGCTGCTGCAGCACGCGGGACAGGTCATTGGTCATCCGGGCGCGCGTCTGGGCCTGTGTGCCAATGGCCTGGTCATACGCGCGCAGCCGGTCGCGCCCATCGGCCTTGGCAGCGTAGAGCGCCATGTCGGCGGCGCTGAGCAGCGAGGCAGGATCAGCCCCGTGTGCAGGGGCATGGGCGAGTCCCAGGCTGGCCCGGACTTCGATGTGCAGCGCGCCGATCCGGAACGGCGTCCGCAGTGCCGCCAGCACCTGCTCACCACGGGCCTGCAGCGTGGACGGTGCGACCGATCCCGGTACCGCCAGCACGAACTCGTCGCCTCCGAGCCGGGCCAGGCATTCGTCTGCCAGACACAGGGGCAGCAGGCGCTGGCCGACTGCGTGCAGCAGGCGGTCGCCGATGCCATGGCCGTGGGCGTCGTTGACCGACTTGAAGCGGTCCAGGTCCAGTACCAGCACGGCCAGCGGGCTGGGTTGATCCAAAGGGCCCGGCATCAGGTGCTGCTGCAGATATTCGTTGAAGCCGTGGCGACTGGTCAGGCCGGTCAGCGTGTCGGTCTGCGCCAGTTGTTCCAGGGTCCGTGCATGTTCGTGTGCCTCCGTCACGTTCACCCCGACACCACGCCAGCCGGTGGGGCGCCCGTTGACGTCGTGCAGCGGCTTGCCGCTGAGAGACCACCACTGGCAGCGGCCGCCGACCTGCAGTGCCACGACCAGATCCCGGAAGGGTCGCGTGCCGTGCAGCACCTGCCGCAGCACATCGGCCGACTGGGGTGTCTGACCCGCCGCCGCCAGCAATGCCGGCAGCACCGCGCCCTGGACCTGGGCTGGCGATTGCTGAAGCACGTCGGCCAGCCGGGAGGAGGAATGGGTCAGGCGTGCCTGGGTGTCGCATTCCCAGAACCAGTCGCTGGACGCGCCTTCGACGTCGCTGAGCAGCAGTTGCACCATTTCCTTCTGGCGCTCGGCCTCCACTTCGCGAAGAAAGGTGTGGACAAACTGCCGGGACGTCGCCAGCACATTCAGGGTCAGCGGAACCGTGTACACCCCCAAGGCGATGGCGAGGATGGCATCGACAGGACGCCCGACAGCCGATGTCCTGTCCATGGCGATCACCACCATCAAAATGAGCCAAGGCACCGCCACCTGTGGAAGTCTGGCGTAGCGCGCCGGCCCGCCTGCGACCGCGGCAACGATGGCCCCTGCAATCAAGGTGCGCCAGACATCGTCCCGCAGCACGTACAGGCTGCCCATCCCGGCCGTGAACGCCGCTCCGGCCACCAGGCGGTCCGCCAGCACTGTCCGCAAACGCAGCCCTGCGTCCAGGTCACTGCGGCACAGGATCTTTCCCCGCACCCGATGCATGGCGAGCATCCAGACGGCAAGAAATGCGATCCAGGGGAGGCCCCAGTCCGGTGACTGCGAACCGGTTAGCAGGGCCAGGACCGCAAAGGCCAAGTACAGCGTGTCGGAGAGCCATCCGCTGAGCGCCGTGCCCTGGATCTGGTGATCGAGCAGGCGCGCCTGCAGCACGGTGTCGGCATCCGGGATCGACCAGCAACTCCGCAAGCGGGCGCATTGGCTTCTCCACCAGCTCAGCCATTTGGGGATCTGGCCTGTAGTTGGCATGGTCCAATGGTTCCCGATTCGATCATTGTTGATTTGAGTATACCGACTGGTACCGCTTCAGCCCCCTGCCGCTTCCGCCTTGAACATCGCCTTGATCCCCCGCACCGCCTGCCGGATCCGCCCCTCGTTCTCGATCAGAGCGAACCGCACATGGTCATCGCCGTGGTCGCCGAAACCGATGCCAGGCGACACGCAGACCTTGGCCTTCTCCAGCAGCCGCTTGGCGAATTCGAGCGAACCCAGTGCTGCGTACCGCTCGGGGATCTTCGCCCAGATGTACATCGACGCCTTCGGGCACTCGACATCCCAGCCGATCTCGCACAGGCCCTTGACCAGCACGTCGCGGCGCTTCTGGTAGGTCGCGGCGATGTCCTTGACGCACTGCTGATCGCCTTCCAGCGCGGCGATGGCGGCGACCTGCAGCGGCGTGAAGGTGCCGTAGTCGTGGTAGCTCTTGATGCGTGCCAGGGCGGCCACGAGGTCCGGGTTGCCGACCATGAAGCCGATGCGCCAGCCGGCCATGTTGTAGCTCTTGCTCAGCGTGAAGAACTCGACGGCGACGTCCTTGGCGCCCGGCACCTGCAGGATCGACGGTGCCTTCCAGCCGTCGAA
>JBEANV010000157.1:0-13448 GCA_041165285.1 Pseudomonadota bacterium
CAGCCTCCGGGTAGAGCCAGTCATCGGCGTCGAGGAACAGCACCAGCACCCCCCGCGCCGCGGCAAAACCGGCGTTGTACGCCGAAGCCTGTCCGCCGTTGGGCTTGTCGATGATGCGCACCCGGTCGGCGTAGGGCGCGATCACCGCCATCGAGCGGTCGGTCGAACCGTCGTCGACCACGATCACCTCGATCAGATCGGCCACCGTCTGCTCCAGCGCGGAGTCGATGGCGCGGGCCACGAACTGCTCGTAGTTGTAGTTGTCGATGACGATGCTCAGGCGGGGCCGGGGGCCTGGACGAAGGGAAGGATCGTGCATGGGTCAGCTCGCCTGGTGCGCAGGAATCGGTTTCACCGTGGAGGCCAGCAGCAGCGCCAGCCCGATGCCCAGCGTCCACGTGAACGCACGCGGCACACCGAGGTAGGGGTAGCGGTAGATCTCCATGAAGGTGATGAAGAAGATCGGGTAGAACAGCACCCCGACCAGCCTCGCCTCGCGGTAGGCCCGGAAGCACAGCCCGCTGACCAGCCCGATGGCGAGCATGTAGAGCAGCCCGCCGTAGAGACCCATGTCGGACAGGGGGCTGTAGATACCGGACGGGCTGTTGAACTCCTCGTCCTGGTAGGTCGCGAGGTAGAAGTCGAGCCGCGGCACCGTGTAGCCGACCGCCGCCGAGAAGGGCTTGCCCAGGCCGAAGGGGGCACGGTGCAGCCATTCGAGCGTGTACTCGAAGGTCCAGGTCGGCCAGTCCGTGTTGGCCAGCAGACCTGCGCCGTTGTTCAGCGAGGTGTAGTAGTAGCTCGCGAAACGGCCGATGGCAAATTCCCAGAAATCCATCTTGCCCTGGTAGGTGTCGGACGACCAGGAGCGGAAGTACTCGCTGGCGCCGAAGAACAGGACCACCATCGGGATCGCCGCATAGGGCCCGACCGTGCGCGTCAGGGCCCAGCCGCCACCGCCGCGCGTCGAGGTCCAGCGCCCGAAGGTCAGCCCGAAGGGCACCAGCAGCTCGATCAGCGCCAGCCGCTCGGTCCAGACGTAGACCCGGAACAGCGTGAACATGGCCAGCACCACGAACATCCCATGCATGGCCCTGGGCAGAGCGCGGCTGCCTTTGTCGAAGAGCCGAAAGGCGTAGACCGAGAAGAACACCGGCCCCATGTTGGCCAGCGAGGTCAGCCCTGGCGTCAGCTCGATGGTGTTGCGGTCGGGCTTGAACTCGCCGGTCAGCGTCTGGAACAACAGCACCGGGTTGAACACGAAGTCGCGGAACCAGATGACGAAGGCAACGGTCGCCAGGCCGCCGATGCCCAGCGCGGCGCGGTCCCAGCCGCGCACGTCGTGCTGCGTCGGCGGTGCGCCGAACTGCAGCTGCGCCCCGAGCCAGCCGGTCAGCGCGATGGCCAGGATCATCATCGCGCCAAGCTGGAGGTAGTGCGCATCGAGCGCCTCCACCCCGCGGATGGTCAGCGCCGGGTGTGGCAAGCCACCGGCGTAGGAGATCAGCACCATCAGCGGCAACAGGAAACCGACCGCGATGCCAGCGGGCGAACACCACCAAGGCATGGGCATGGCTGCGGAGGTTTTCATGCCGCCATCTCCCCGCGCAGCCGGATCAGCACCCCGGCCGACAGCAACATCACCGTCGATTCGGCGCCGATGATGGCCCAGCCGTAGGCACTGCGCTGGTCGATGAGGAACAGGCAGGCGCAGAAGGTCAGCGTCGCGGCGAGCTGGATCAGCGCGTAGCGGCGCTCCTGCCCCAGCGCGATCAGCGACTGCATGCCGAACAGGCTGGCCATGCCCTGGATCGGGATGCTAAAGGCCAGCAGCAGGATCAGCAGCACGGCGATCGGCACTTCGGTCTTGAACACGTAGGACGAGATCAGCGGCGCCGCGGCCATGCAGACCAGGCTGATCACGGTCCCGATCGCCAGCGTCACCACCATCAGCCGGCTGCCCAGCGCCATCGCCGCCAGCGGCGTGCGCGCCGCCAGTCCGGAGATGCGCACGAAGCCAAGCTGCTGCACCGGCAGCATCACCGCCTGCCCCGCCATGCGCACCCGCAGCGCCAGATTGGCCGCGCCGACGGTGGCCGGATCGGCCTGCATCCCGAGCAGCGCGATGCCGCCGTTGGTGAGCATCGCGCCATTGACATTACCGAACACGATGGCCGACGAGCTGCGCAGCAGCTGGCCGATGTAGCGGCCCTCGATGCGCGAGCGCTGCACCAGCCCGCGCTGCGCCAGGAAGAACCAGGTCACGCTGCTCGTCAGCAGCGACACCAGCGCGTAGACGCCCAGCGCGCTCTCCATCGTCGCCACCCGCGGCACCACCATCAGCAGCACCGCGATGCCGATCAGCCGCACCCCGCTGGTGATCAGCAGCAGCAGGCGCGTCTGCTCCAGCGCCCGCACATACCAGCCCGCATCGAAGGCGAAACCGACCAGGTAGGCGCTGGACGCGAGCATCAGCGGCCACTCGGCGTGCGCGCGCAACTGCCACAGCGCCCCGCCCGCCACGCCCACCACGCCCGCGCACAGCAGCAGCTTGGCGGCCGTGATGTTCCACAGGATGCGGTGGACGCCGGCCGGGTCGCCCTGGTGGCGTGCGACCTCGCGGATGCCGTACCAGTCGAAACCGAACTCGATGACCATGCCCAGAAAGGCCGCCAGCGCGGCATAGAACGACACGATCCCGTAGTCGTGGATGCCCAGCGTGCGCCCGCAGATCACCGCAAAGACGAGCGGAAACGCGAACGTGGCGACGTGGGTCATCGCCAGTTCGATCAGCTTGCGCAGAGTGGAGGCACGGTCAGACACGGGGGCCATGGGCACTTGGTGGTTGCGGGTTCAGTACACGTTCATGACGACACCGACCAGATCGACCTGCTGCGCGCGCAGCCCGGCCACCAGCTCACGCAGATGGGCCGCGGCGCTGTGGTCACGCCGGCCGACCACCAGCGCCTGCGTGCAGGCGGCAGCGATGACCCGCGCATCGGCAGCGCCCTGTGCGGCGGGTGTGTCGACGATGACGCGGTCGAACTTGCGCGTCAGCTCGCGCAGCAGCGTGCGGAAGGTTTCGCGCTGCACCAACTCCTGCGGGTTCGGCGGCGGCGCCCCCACCTGCAGCACATGCAGGTTCGGCAGCGCCTCGACACGGTCCAGCTCGCCCGCCACCTGCCGGTCGGCCAGGATCGCGGTCAGCCCGGGCCGCACAGGCAGGTCGAACAGCGTGTGCAGCCGTGGCGCCCGCAGGTTGGCGTCGACCAGCACCGTGCGCTGGCCCATCTGGCTGAACACCACCGCCAGATTCGCGGCGATGTGGGTGCGGCCATCGCCCGGCGTCGGGCTGACCACGGCCAGCGCCACCGGCTCCGTGCCCCCCGGACGCAGCATGATCTGCGCACGCAGATCGCGGAAAATCTCCGCCTTGTCGCCATGCGGATCGACGGCAGCGGCCAGCTCGGCGAGGTGTGGCGCGGCCTGCGCAGTCGTGCAGGCGTAGCTGAACTGCCGCGCCAGCGCCTGCGCCACGTCGTCCGGTTTCACCAGGCGCAGCGCCACCGCGGCATCCCCGAAGCGCAGTCCGCGCTCGGCCTGCAGCGTCACGATGCGGGCCACCTCGGCGTCGCCGAGCTGGCACTGGCGGCGCAGGATGTCACCCAGACTCAGCGCGTGCTGCGGCTCGACGGTGAAACGAGCCTCGTCGATCGGGGAGACCCGGCTGAGTTCGAAGTCGCGTTTCATGTCCATGTTCACGCCGACAGGCGGCCCGTCGAAGCACCCGGTTTGGGTGCGGCCCGGCCCAGCCGCGGCAGCGACAACCCGGCACCGGTGCCAGCGGCACCGCGGCGCGCAGGGATCTCGACCAGCAGCGGCAGGTCGAGCAGCTCGGGCACATCGTCGGCACAGCGCAGGCGCCGGTTGCGCTGCTCCTGCACCAGCACCACCACGAGCCCCAGCACCGAGCCCAGCAGCGCCGCGACACCCAGGTTCACATCCATCTGCGGCGACGAGGCCAGCGCTGGCGGCGAGGCGGTCTTGAGCACCGAGACGTTGCTCATGCGCGCCTGGCTCTCGGTGGCGCTCTGCGTGCTGCGGCCGGTCACGGCGTCGAAAGCAGTCTGCGCGTTCTGCACGTCACGTTGCAGCACGCGGGCCTCGTCGCGGCGCGTGGTGAGGTCGAGCACCTTGCTGCGCTGCGCCTCCAGCGCAGTACGGACCTGCGCCGTGCGCTGCTGGTTCACCGTGTCGCTGATGCCCAGACTGGCGGCCACGCGGCGCGATTCCGACGCGAGCTGGCTGCGCAACTGCGCAACGGCGGCGCGCTGCTCGACGATCGACGGATGGCGGTCACCCAGGCGAGCGCTCATCTCGTTCAGACGCGTCTCCTGGCGCAGCACCTCGGCCGAGAGGCCACTGACGACCGGGTTGTTGATGACCTCGGGGGACTTTTCCGGATTGGCGCGGGCCTGCGACTGGCGGCTGCCGGATTCGCCGGTCTGCGCCTGCAGCGACACCAGCTGCGACGACAGCTCGTTGAGCCGCGCGGTCTCGACGTCCAGCCGTTCTTCTGCCCCGCCGATGGTCAGCAGCCCGTGCTGGCGCTGGAAGTCCGACAGCTTGGCCTGCGCCGCGTCCAGCGAGGTGCGCAACTGGGTGGCGCGTTCGTCGAAGAAGGTGCTGCTGCTGCGTGCTGGCTCCACGCGCAGCGCCAGGCTGGTGTCCACATAGGCCTGCACGTAGGCGTTGGCGATCTGTGCGGCGGCCTGGCGGTCCTCGGCGGTGTAGCCGATCGAGATGACGCCGGACTCCTTGGTCGGCCGCACATCGAGCTTCTTCTTCATCCGCGCTGCCTGCCACTCCTCGAAGTCGCCAATGCCGCCGGTCTTGCTGCGCCAAAGCTGGTGGGTGGCGTCGTTCGGATCGCGCGTCATGCCGGTGGCCGACATCACCGCACGGGCCACGCGCTCGCTCTGGAGCAGATCAACCTGGGTGGACATGTAGGCCGCAGCCTGACCGGACTGCTGCTGCGCCGACACCGCCAGCGGATCGGCGGACTTGATGTCCAGCAGCACCATCGACGTGGCGGTGTACTGCTTGGGCAGCAGTGCGCTGACCAGCGCGGTCAGCGCCATCACGGTGGCCAGCACCAGAACGGCGGTGCTCCAGCGCGCCTTCAGCGTCAACAGGAATCGGGCGAGTGACATGGATTAATGTGATTACAAGTTGTAACTTTACGAGATCCGGAATTCCGGCGCATTGCGTGAATTTGGGACTGCTTTACCCCAACGGACCATCCTTCAGCCACGGGAGAACACCCATGAACCCCCTACCAATGCAAGGGATCCAAGTACCCGAAGCAAAAAAACTGACCCGGTATTGGCAAATTTTTCAATGCCTTCTCGTTTATCGTTCCAAATGAGGCAGGAATGAAGCCAATTGCACGAAGAAACACGCAATTCGATGGCACTTCATCTTGGCGCGAGGCAACACGGGAATAATGCATGAAAGAGTTGCCATCCGTACCATGAGCGTAACCATTGGGAATATTTTGTATGGAAAAGAAACACGATCTGCCGCCGGAAACCCCTTCCCTGAACGCGTTCGTGGCGGGTGCCCGACGCTTTCGCCAGGAGCGCCAGCCCAAGCACTCCCGCGTGATGGAGCGGCTGCACCTGCGTCTGGACCAGGCCATGGCGGCGCTGCTGCTGCTGTTGTTCAGCCCCGTGTTCCTGATCGTGGCGCTGCTGATCTGGCGCAAGGACGGCGCGCCCATCCTGTTCGGCCACTACCGCATCGGCCAGCACGGCAAGCTCTTCCGCTGCCTGAAGTTCCGCAGCATGTACCTCGATTCCGACGCCATGCTGCGTGATCTGCTGGCAAAAGACGCCAATGCACGCGCTGAATGGGCGCGCGACCACAAGCTGCTCCACGACCCGCGCATCACGCCAATCGGCAACCTCCTGCGCCGCACCAGCCTGGACGAACTGCCGCAGCTCTTCAACGTGCTGCGCGGCGAGATGAGCCTGGTCGGCCCACGGCCCATCACGCTGGCCGAGCTGCCGCGCTACGGCCAGGTGCGCTGGCACTACCTGAGCGTGCGCCCCGGCATGACCGGGCTGTGGCAGGTCAGCGGCCGCAACGACACCACCTACGAAGAACGGGTTGAACTTGACCGCGTTTTTGTCGAAAAGCACAGCTTGCGCATGCGCCTGAGCATCCTGGTCCACACCTTGCGAGTGGTGTTGCTGGGCAGCGGCGCACGCTGACCTGTGCAACCCCGAAAGTGACTCCGCCGATGACCAGCCGTGTTCTCCACCTCGTCAGCCGCCTGCAGCCCGGTGGCCGGGGACAGACGCTGTGGCCGACCGTGCTGGCGCTGGCCGATGCCGCGATGGCGCAAAGCCTCGTGCTCATGGACGCCCGCGACACCCCGCAGGCCCGGCTGATGCTGCCGGCAGGCGTCCGGCTGGGCGGGGATGGCGCGGGCCGGGCCGGTCTGCCTGCCATCCGGCAGGCGGCCAACGCCTTGCGCGGCGAGCTGACTGGCGAGGCCGAGACCGCATTGGCCGTCCATCTGCACGGCCTGCCCGCAGGGCTGCTCGGGCGCCACGTCCTGCGCGGCTCGTCGGTGCAGGCGCCGCTGTTTTTCCACCTCGACAACGATTCCATGGTTGCCCGCCTGGTGCGCGGCCTCGACCGCTCGGCCTTCATGGTGCAGCGCGACAGGGTCGAAGCCCTCGACTCGGCAGGCCGCGGACTGCCGGCGGGTCTGTCGGAGCCAGTCGACGAGGTGTACTTCAACACGCCCCGCACCGAAGCCGACACGCCCCTCATCGTCACCACCGGCCAGCCCGGCGATCTGGTCTACGCACAAGCCTTCGTGCAACTCGCCGTGATGCTCACCGGGCTGCGTCCGGCGCTGGCCTTCGGCTGGATCGGCGAGGCGACGCCCGCAGTGCAGCAGATGCTGCAAGCCGCCCAGATCAAGCTGCTGCGCGGCGGGGAGGCGGCCGAACGTGCGCAGGTGCTGCGCCGGGCCTGGGTCTACGTCGCCCCCGACCAGGCCGGCAGCGACGCACGCGGCATGGCCGAAGCGATGGCCGCCGGCGTGCCGTGCCTGGGCCGCCAGGTGCCCGCATACCGGGCGCTGATCGTGCATGCGCTGTCGGGCTATCTCTGCAACCGCAACAACGACCTGATCGCCGCCATCGCCCGGCTGGTGGAAGCCGCCCCGCTGCGCCAGACCATGGGCAACGCAGCCCGCACCCGCGCGCGCCACCGCCACGGGCGGCACCGGTTCCGTGCGTCGATGCTGCTGGCGCACGGGCTGTCACCGCACCATGAGCGGACGGAGTCCGCCGCGCCGCTGACCGATACCGTCTAGCAGGACCGCAGAAACGGCCACGCGGCTGCCTGAGCGCTTCAAGGACAATCTGCGCCAGGCACAGGAGAAATGTCATGGTCATGAACAAGGTCTGCATCGTCGGCGCGGGCGCAATCGGCGGCTTCCTGGGCACCCGGCTGGCAGCAGCCGGCGGCGCCCAGGTCAGCGCCCTGGCACGGGGTGCGACGCTGGCGGCCTTGCAGCAACACGGCTGGCGCCTGAACACCGCGTCCGGCCCCGTGCAGGCCCCTGCGCTCGCCAGCGACCACGCGGCCGAACTCGGCGCGCAGGACCTGGTGATCCTTGCCGTCAAAGGCCCGGCGCTGCCGCAGTTGGCACCAGGCATCGCGCCGCTGCTCGGGCCGCACACGCTGGTGCTGCCGGCGATGAACGGCGTGCCGTGGTGGTTCTGCCAGGGTGTGCCCGGCATCGGCGACGGCGCGCTGCACAGCGTCGATCCCGGCGGGCAGATTGCCGCAGCCATCCCGTTCGAGCAGGTGCTGGGCTGCGTCGTCCACGCCAGCACCTCGACGCCCGAACCCGGCCTCGTGCAGCACAAGATGGGTCAGGGCCTGATCGTCGGCGAGCCGCGCAGCGGCCGAACCCCTCGGGCACAGGCCGTGGCGGATCTGCTGGCCCACGCTGGTTTCGACGTGACGCACACCGACAACGTGCGCCAGGACATCTGGTACAAGCTCTGGGGCAACCTGACCATGAACCCGGTGAGCGCACTCACCGGCGCCACCATCGACCGCGCGCTGGCCGACCCGCTGGTGCGCGGGTTCTGCTCGGCGGCGATGCGCGAGGCTGCCGTGATCGGCGCACAGATCGGCTGTCCCATCGAACAGAGCGTCGAGGACCGCCACGCCATCACCGCGAAGCTCGGTGCCTTCAAGACTTCGATGCTGCAGGACGTGGAAGCCGGCCGGCCGATCGAACTCGATGCCATCGTCTCGGCGGTGCAGGAGATCGGAACACGCCTGGGGCAGCCGATGCCCAGCATCGATGCCTTGCTCGGCCTCACGCGGCTGTTCGGCCGCGTGCGGGGGCTTTACCCGGCGGCTTGAGGCACGGGCACCGGCGCCTGCGGGTACAGCATCGCCAAAGCCTGCCGGCAGGTGCGTGCCAGCACCTCGCGCAACTGCCCGGCCGTGGCCCCTTCTTCACGGCGATCCGCCCACAGCGCCGCGAGCTCCGGCCGACTCGGCGCCAGCGCCTTGGCCACCACCTCGCGCCACTGCGGCGGCGCCTCGGCCTGCGTCCACTGCCCGCGCCCGCGCCCGAAATGGGCCACCGCCAGATAACGCAGAAGCGCTGCCTCGACCGCCGCGTCCAGCGCCTCGGGCTGCCAGCCGAGCCACGACTCGTCCAGCCCGCGCACCAGGTTGACCCCGTGCGCCAGCCCCATCGCCCCCAGCGCGCCGAGCACACCTCCGGCGATCAGCCCACCGCCCAGCGTCAGCCCGCCCGAGGCCAGATCCGCCCCCAGCCCGGTGAGCGCACCCGACACCATCCCGCCGAGCACCGCCGCCGTGCCGGTGCCGACGCGCTCGCGCCGGTCGAACTGGCGGCCAACCTGGGCGAGGATGTCTTCGGCAGCCGCCTGCCCCTCCAGCGCATGCAGGCGCAGCAGGTCGCTGGTGCTGCTGCGCACCTCGCTGTCCAGCCTCGCCAGCAGCGCCTCTTGCGCCTTCTGGCGCGGATCGCCGTCCTCGCGGCGCAATCCCAGTGCGCTGCCCACCTGCCGCAGCGCCGAACGCAGCGAGCCAGCCTCGGGCACGGTCTCGCGGGCATGGGCGACGCGGGCGAGGCTCTCGGCCAGCGTGCGCATCGCGGCGTCGAAGGTGGCCAGCCGCTGCGCCTGCCAGACACCGCGCAGCCGGCCCATCAGCGCCTGGCGCCCGGGCGGCAGGGCGGCTTCGATCGCCTGCAGCAGCGTCAGCTCCTGCACCCAGCAGCGCGCGAACGCATCCATCGGCAGCACGGCGCGCACCTGCTTCTGCGCGGCGAGGTGGGTGCGCCAGCGTTCGATCTCGGCGGCCTCCTGCGCGGGCTGCCCCGGCGCGCCGAGCTGGTTGAGCAGCACGATCACCGGCAGCCCCGTCCACGCCAGCAACTCCATTTCCGGCGCCACGTAACCCGCCGCCTCAGGTGATTCAGCGGCGCTGACGAGGTAGAGCACCACATCCGCCTCGTCGCGCACGTTGCGCAGCGCCATCTGGCTGGCCCAGAAGGCCCGGTCGCGCCAGCGGTCCCAGACCTCGGTGAGCAGCCAGCCGAGCGGGTTGCCGGACTGCTTCATGCGTTTCGCCAGCCGCACGCTGTCGCCGAAACCGGGCGTGTCCCACAGCGTCAGGCACTCGCCCTGCGGCGTGTCGACCATGCGGTGTTCGTCGGCGAAGTCGGTGACGTGCGTCGCGTCGCGCACCGTGCCGATGTCGCGGCAGAGCAGGGTGCGCGCCAGCGTGGTCTTGCCGATGTTGGTGTGCGAGACCAGGCTCAGCGCGAGGGTGTTGTCACGGCGGCTCATGCAGGCGTTCCCTCGAGTTGGCGGCGCACCACCGTGGCGGACGGCTCCACCGGCACCCCGTCGCGCACCGCCAGCACGGCCAGACCCAGGTCGCTCGCCAGCGTCTGCCAGGCGGCGCGGCGCTGCGCGATGCGTTCCGGCGCGCTCTGGCCAAAGCGCTGCACGAAGCCGCTTTCCTCGAGCACCAGCACGAAACGCGGCGCACCCGCCTTGGCCGACGCCACCTGCAGGGCTCGCAGCCAGCGGCCGTGGACCTCGGTTTCTGGCGTGGCGGACAGGTCGACGCACGCCAGCAGCAGCGTCGGCCGGCCGGCCAGCGACACCGTGAGCGCGGCATCGTCCTCGCTGCCGTAGGCGCGCATCGGCTGCACCTGCCACTGCATCGTCTCGCCCAGCAGCGGCTGCAGCCAGCCGCGCAACGCCGCGTTCGCCGCCGGTGTGGCGTCCTGCGCATAGGGCAGCAGCGCCACGCGCGCCTGCTCGCGGCGCTGCTGGCGCAGCAGTTCGTCGAAATACGGCTCGCCGTCGAGCTGCAGCGGGAACCGCTTCGACCACCACAGCGCCCGCAGCCCGCCCAGCCCCGCCAGCACCACGCGCGGCAGCACGATGAACAGCAC
Source organism: Pseudomonadota bacterium (assembly GCA_041165285.1). GTDB lineage: Bacteria > Pseudomonadota > Gammaproteobacteria > Burkholderiales > Burkholderiaceae_C > Sphaerotilus. Next base: position 10,541 of record JBEANV010000157.1, read on the forward strand.
CAGCGTGAGCGCCTGCAGGTGGATCCACGGCGCGGCGCTGTTGGCCGGTGTCGCCGCGGGCGGCTCGCCGCCGACCAGGTGCAGCGCCTCGAAACCGGCCAGATCGGGCAGGGCGATCGGCGTCACCCCGGGCAGCCACTGAAGCCACTGGAGGGCCTGCTGTGCCGGCCCGTAGAGCGTGCCGAGGATCTGGTGGACGGTGGCGGCATCGAGGAAGGTGCTTGCCCAGCCGGCGCGGTAGTCCAGCCCCAGCCCACGCAGGTACAAGCCAGCGATCAGCCCCAGCGCCAGCCCGGCAGCGCCCAGGTGCATCAGCACACCGGCACGCGCCAGTGACAGCGGCGCACTCGCGGTGGTCCACGTCTGCGCCACGCGGTCGAGCACCGGCTCTTGCCGCGCCCCGCGCAGCAGGCCGCGCAGATCCAGCATGCGGCGCGACAGGCCGCGGCGCATCCAGCCATCGGGAAACGGCAGCACCAGCAGCAGGTAAACCAGCAGGTTCCACGCGACCAGCCCCCAGACGCTGGTGCCCAGCAGGTTGACGCGGTGACCCGCCCCGACCGTGTCGGCGACGAAGCCCAGCACGGTGCCCAGCAGCAGCGCCGCCACGGCCCAGCGGCGGTGCCACAGCCGGTGCGTGAGCCACACGGACACCGGTGCAGCGCGCGGCGCCAGACGCCGGACAGCGGCATCGGCACGGGCGGCAATGAAACGGTCGCCGCGGGTGGTGGACTCCGCGCCTTCCAGCGCCACGCGGGTGGCCCAGCGCCGGTCGTCGGCGCTCCAGAGCGGGTGGTCGGTCCCGGCGGTCTCGAACGCCTGGATCAGCAGCACTTGTCGGGCGGTCGATTCATCCATCGGAACACTGTACCCCGCGGAACTGCGCCCGCGCCGATCCGACAGGATGGGCCGTTCAGCACCGCTTCATCCGGCCATTCCCCGTCACCGGCGGGCGGCACACTCGACCGGCATCCCGTTCTTGCACGCCCCATGTTCATCGCCCTCCTGGTCCGTCTCCTGCTGTGTACCCCCCTGGCCGCCCTGCTGCGGTCGGGGCGTGCGCCGTGGGCATGGCCGGTGGGCGGTGTGTCCGACGCGGGCACCTTCCGGGCACCCAGCGCGGTGCGCCACAGGGCCAGCCAACCCCGGCACAGTCGGCCGTTGCGGCGTCCGCGCGGCCGGGAGCCGCCTGGCGCCGATCCCCCCAGCCACGACCACCGCCACGACTGAATCCAGCCGGCGCCTCCACAAGGGGCGTCGGCTTCGGCACGTCCGTACCCCTGCAGACTGCCCGTGGATGCAGCCAGAACAGCCAGCAAACCGAAAGCCTGCGCTCACTTGACATGGTCCGCCCTCCCCTGCCCTGGTCCGTTCCGCGGCAGGGACTTACCGCTGGCAACACAGGGGGACCGGGCGACTTACCGCGGTAAGTCGGGCGCGGTGGCCCGCCACACCCCCTGTCCGGCCAGACAGACCGCCCAGCAGAACCACGCCGTCCACAGCGTGTGGCTCGGGTAATGCGCGCCGCGCACCAGTTGCGCCCAGCCGAACAGCGCGCCCAACGCCAGTACACCCGCCAGCCAGCCCCGCGCCAGCCCCGGCCGGTGCGGCCGCAGCACAAGGTAACCACTCAGGAAGGCAAACGCCCCGGCCGCGTGGCCGGACGGAAAACAGTGTCCCGGCCCGCCGTCACCGACGCCCCAGCGCCAGTGCGAGACGTACTGCGCCAGGCCGCCGAACTCGGCCAGATCCCACGGACAGCTGGTCAGGCTCACCCGCTTGATCGCCGGCACCAGCAGCACCGCCGCCAGCGTCACCAGCACCCAGCCGACCCGCTCCCGCCGGGCCAGGCCCGCGAACACCGGCAACGGCCGCCAGATACCCGCCACCAGCACCAGCAGCACCGCCCACGCCAGCCAGCGCCCACCCTCGTGCAGCAGACCGCTGGTCCACCAGGAAGCGCGCAGCACAAAGCCGGTCGGCGAACCGAACCACCGCACCACCGCCAGGTCCGCCCCCGCCAGATCCCAGCCGATCAGCAGCAACAGCCCGGCCGCCAGCCAGGCCAGATCCCGCCGCCAGCCGTTCATGGCGCGGCCTTGCGGCAGCCGCGCAGGAGATCCCACTCCGGCGCATAGAGGGCCGTGCGCACATCGGCCAGGCCGAGCACGGTGTGGAAGAGGTGGTCGTGGGCGGCCGGCTGCGCGGCGCGGCGGCGCAGGCAGTCGGTGTCGAGACCGCTCGATTGGGCCATGCCCTCGGAGAACCACATCACCATCGGCACCTGCTTCTGCACATCGGGCGCGATCGCGTAGGGCAGGCCGTGCAGGAACAGGTTGGCCTCGCCCAGCGACTCGCCGTGGTCGGACACGTAGACCACCGCACTGTCCACCGTCGCCGCCCGCGCCTGCAACTGCCCGATCAGCGTGGCCAGCACATGGTCGGTGTAGAGCAACGCGTTGTCGTAGGCATTGACGATCTCGGCCGGCGCGCACTGGCGCAGATCGTCCTGCGCGCAGGCAGGCTGGAACTTGGCGAAGGCGTCCGGGTAGCGGCGGAAATAGGACGGGCCGTGGTTGCCGAGCTGGTGCATCACGAGCACCTGCGTGCCCTTGGCCTGCGCCAGGCGTTCGTCGAGGCCGACCAGCAGTGCCTCGTCCATGCAACGGCCATCGGCGCACAGGCCGGGCGGGTTCAGCTTCAGCACCTCCTCGCTGGGCAGGCCCTCGCACACGCCCTTGCAGCCCGACTGGTTGTCGCGCCAGAGCACGCCCACACCCGCGCGGTGCAGCACGTGCAGCAGCGACTCGCTGCCGCGGATCGTCGCCTCGTCGTAGTCGCGCCGCCCGACCGGCGCGAACAGGCAGGGCACCGACACCTCGGTGTTCGTGCCGCAGCTCGTCACCTG
>JBEANV010000158.1:0-5656 GCA_041165285.1 Pseudomonadota bacterium
TGGCACCATCACGAGCGAGGACTGCACGCTCATCATCGAGCGGTAACCGGAGTCGACCCGCTCCACCTCGCGCGCCACCAAGCCGTAGCAGACGTAGTTCAGGCCCGCACCACCGTACTGCTCGGGGAGGGTGGAACCCAGCAGGCCCAGTTCACCCATTTCGCGGAAGATCGCCACGTCGGTGGTCTGGTTGCGGAAAGCATCGGTGACCCGCGGCATCAGCTTGTCCTGGCAGTAGGCGCGGGCGGCGTCGCGCACGGCGCGCTCGTCGCTGGTGAGCTGCGCGTCGAGCAGCAGCGGGTCTTGCCATTGGAAGGAAGCGCGGTTCGGGTGGGCCATGTCGGGTCTCCAAGTTCTGTGCGTGCATATCCTAGGGCGGCATCCAGCGACATTCAAACGAGAATATTGCAGTCAGTTCTTCATGAAACGCACTCCGTGAAACGCCGCATCCCCAGCACCGCCGCCTTGACCGCCTTCGATGCCTCGGCCCGCCACGAAAGCTTCACGCGCGCAGCGGAAGAGCTGGCGCTGACACAGAGCGCCGTGTGCCGGCAGGTCGCCGGGCTGGAGTCGATGCTGGGGGTGAAGCTGTTCCGGCGCACGCGGCGCGGCGTGAAGCTGACCGACGAGGGCCGCGGCTACGCCAGCCGCGTGGCCGAGCGGCTCGACGCGCTGGAGCGCGACACGCTGGAGCTGATGGCGGGCGCGGGCGGCATGCCGGTGATCGAGCTGGCGGTGGTGCCGACCTTCGGCACGCGCTGGCTGTTGCCGCGGCTACCGCGGTTCATGCCCGGTGCGGTGCAGATCAACCTGCACACCCGCACCCGCCCGTTCCTGTTCGATGACACCCATTTCGACGCGGCCATCTACGCCGGCGACGGCCACTGGCCGGGCTGCATCACGCGCAAGGTGCTTTCCGAGCGGCTGATCGCCGTCTGCAGCCCGGCGCTGATCACGCCCCGCACAGCACCGATGGCACTGGATGCGCTGGCCCGCCTGCCGCTGTTGCAGCAGACCACCCGGCCACACGCCTGGCGCCGCTGGTTCGAGGCCGCCGGGGTGCAGTGCGACGGCGATCTGCGCGGACCGCGCTACGAGCAGTTCTCGATGAGCGTGCAGGCGGCCATGCTGGGTCTCGGCGTGGCGCTGGTGCCGGATTTCATGGTCGCCGACGAGCTGGCGCAAGGCCGTCTCTGCCAGGCCACACCGGAAGCGCACGACAGCGACCGCGCCTACTACTTCGTCGTGCCGGAGGGTCGCGAACACGACGCCCTGCTCGCGCGTTTCGGTGCCTGGCTGGCAGAAGTGGCCGCGGAGCCGCACCGGTGCTGACCGAGCGCGCACCGCAAAGTCCGCACGGCCTGGCCGTGCTCGGCAGCCTGTGGCTGACCAGCGCGGGACAACTGCGCCTGTGGCAAACGCTGGCCCACCTGCCGGAACTGGCGGACGGCCGCGCGCCCGTGTTCATCGGATCGACCATGGTGCTGCTGGCGGCGCTGTGCACGCTGGCCTTCAGCGTGCTGGCGTGGCCGCGGATCATCCGGCCAGCCTTGAGTCTGGGGCTGCTGGGCACGGCGTGGACGGGCCTGGGGGCGAATCTGCCGCTGGAGATGCCGCCGGCCACGTGGGCCGTGCTGGTGGCCGGCGGGCCGCTGGCTTGGCTGTGGAGTCGGCCAGTTGCGTGCGAGAGCGACACGTGGACACAACTGCTGAACAACCTTGGCCTGGCCATGGCGGCCGCGGGGGTGGCGGCCGCGGTGCTGATCCTGAGCGTGGCCGATTTCTCGTGGATGTGGCTGCAACACCCCGAACTCGCCGAGTTGCTCAGCCCGGTGCGGCTCTGGCGGGTGCTGATGCTGGTGGCTGCCCAGAATGTTCTGTTTTCCCTGTTCGCATAGCGCAAGATCCCACGTTCTGCTTTTGCGATTTGATTAAATACGTGGTGGTTCCGATAACCCCAAACCACTACCTGACACCTGTTGCAGTTGCAGTTGCATGAACAAGGGAATTCATCGATGCGTCGGCGCCTGATGGCCTGGAGCACGCTGGTCGTGGCGGTGGCCATCGGCGCACTCGCGCTGATCGCCCGCACCTCGACCAGTTTCGACGCCAGCGGTAGCGACCCCGAGGTGCTGCGTGCCGGTTACGCGCTGGAAGCGCCCTGGGCCTACCGGGACGGCGGCGGCACGCTGCGCGGCGAGGCGGTCGAGACGCTGCGGGCCGCGCTGCAGCGTGCCGGGATGCGGGAGCCGATGTGGATACACATGGAATTTCCACGCCTGCTCCATGAACTGCAAAGCGGTCGCATCGATGTCATCGCTGCTGGGATGTTCATCACCCCGGAGCGGGCTGCGCAGGTCGATTTCACCCATCCGACCACCTCCGTGCGCACCGGACTGCTGGTGCCCAGGGGCAACCCGCTCGGCCTGCACGCCCTGGCGGATCTGCGCCGCGCAGGCACCGCGCCGCTGGCGGTCCTGGATGGCGCGGTCGAACTGGAACAGGCACGGGAGGCCGGGCTGACCGACGCGCAGGTGCTGCGCCTGCCAGACCCGGAAAGCGCCATTGCCGCAGTCCGCTCGGGACAGGCGGCCGCGTTCGCGTTGTCTGCGCCTTCGCTGCGGTGGATCGCGCGTGACGCGTCGGCGCTGGCGCTGGTCGAGCCCTTCGCCACACCACAACGCGAGGGGCAACCCGACATCGGCTATCCGGCCTTCGCCTTCCGGCCCGGCGATGTGCGGCGCGCGCGCATCGACCAGGCCCTGTCCAGCTACCTCGGCAGCTCGGAGCACCTGCGCGCGATCGCCGGCTACGGCTTCAACGCCGACGACGTTGCCGCCGCCTATGGCATGCGTCCCACCATCCGTGCCGGGAGCGTGCAGCCGTGAACGACGAATTCATGCCGTCACGGCCGACGCCCGAAGCGGTCCGCCCCCGGGCGGCCGGCCGGCTGCTGGGGGTGATCGCCATCTTCGGCGCGCTGTGCCTGTGCCTGATCGCCTGGGCCGATCTGCGCTGGCGCGCCACGCTGATCAACACCAGCCAGCCAACCCAGCTGATCGACCAGGTTCGCCTGCACCTGCGCACCGCCGAGATGCAGGCCGAGCGGCTGCGGCACGCCGACGGCAGCGCCAGCCTCTCCGCCATCGATGCCGAACTGGACAACGCCGTCCAGAGCAGCACGGCGCTCCAGGCCCAGGTGCGGACGCTGGACAGCGGCAGCGCCTTGTCGGACCGGCTGATCCAGGCGGCCGATGAATACGCGCGCCAGATCGACCGCACACGTCAGGCGCTGCGCGAACGTGTGTCCGACAACCCGGGCAACCCGGCGACCGCGCTGCGCGCGCTGCACCTCGACATCGACCGCACGGTGATGGACATGGAGCGCCTGGCCGAAGCCATGCGCCGCGAACGGCTGCGCCAGCAGGGCTTGCTGAGCATGGCGACACTGGTGCTGATCGCACTGGGCACGCTCGGGCTGATGCTGCTCCAGCAGCGCCACGCCCGCCAGCGCGACCATACGCTCGACGCCCTCGCACGCCGCGAGGCGCACCTGCGGGCTTTCGCGGCAGCGATGCCCGACGTGTCCTTCGTGCTCGACGCCCAGGGCACCTACCTGGAAGTCTACGGCCAGTCAGACAAGCTGGCTGCGCCAGCGGAGACCCTGATCGGCCGGCGTTACCACGAGTTTCTGGCCCCCGATGCGGCCCAGCGCGTCGACGCCATCGTCCGGCGCACGCTGGTCACCCGCGAGGTCACGCACACCGAATACAGCCTGGAGCTGAACGGCAAGACCCACTGGTTCGAGGCCCGCGCCCACGCCCTTCCTGACGCCGACGACCGCGTGGTGGTCATCAGCTGGGACATCAACGAACGCAAGCACAGCGAACAGCGCATCCGGACCCTGAGCCGCCTTTACAGCTTCCTGAGCCAGGTGAACCAGTCCATCGTCTGGACCCGCTCGCCCGAGGAGCTGTTCGAACGCATCTGCGCGGTTGCTCTCAGCCACGGCCACTTCACCATGGCCTGGATCGTTCAGCCGGATGCACACCACACCGTGCTCGTGCCCGTGATGCCCACCGGAGACGCGGCGCTGACAGCCCCTGAACACCGGCCATGCCGCCTGCGCCTGGATGAACCCGCCACGGACACCGGGCACCTGGCCTTGCGCGCCTGGCGCAGCGGCCACCTGCGCTGGGATGTCCCCGCAGCGTCACCCACCCAGGCCGTGGCGATCCCCGTGACATGCAATGACCGGATCACGGCCGTGCTGGTGCTGGTGCGGGAGCAGTTCAACCCGGACGACGCCGAGGAACAGGCGCTGTTCAGCGAGATCAGCACCGACATGTCCTACGCGCTGACCCAGTTCCAGCGCCGCGAGCAGTGGCGCGAGGGCCAGGACCGCAACCGCCTCCACGCCGCCGCGCTCGAAAGCACGCAGGACGGCGTGATCGTGACCGACATGCAGCGACGCGTCGTCTCGGTCAACCGCGCCTTCACCGAAATCACCGGCTACAGCGAACAGGAAGCCATCGGCCAGAGCACCGATTTCCTGCGCTCCAACCGGCATGACGATGCGTTCTTTCGCGACATCCGCGACAGCGTGCTGCAGCACGGACGCTGGCAGGGGGAGGTCTGGAGTGCGCGCAAGGACGGGGTCTACCAGGTTCTCTGGAGTTCCATCGCCACCGTCTCGGACGAACAGGGCCTGCCCACCCACCTCGTCACCGTCTTCACCGACATCACGGCCAAGAAGGAAGTCGAGGCGCGCCTGCAGCAACTCGCCCATGTCGACAGCCTGACGGGGCTGCCGAACCGGCTGATGGTGCTCTCGCGGATGGAGCATGCGCTGGCCGCGGCACGGCGCCAGCAGCACAAGGTGGCCGTGCTCTACATCGATCTGGACAATTTCAAGAACGTCAACGACAGCCTCGGCCACAACGCTGGCGACCAGCTGCTGCTCGGCGTTGCCCGGCGCCTGGCGCAGCGCACCCGGCGCGAGGACACGCTGGCCCGGCTCGGCGGCGACGAGTTCATCCTGCTGCTGGAAACCCTGCGCGATAGCGAGGACGCGGCCGCGGTGGCACAGGAGCTGCTGCTCCTGCTGTCCAGCCCCTTCGACGTCGGGCCAAGCGAGGTCTATGTGCAGGCATCGATCGGCATCAGCCTGTATCCGGAAGACGGTACCGAAGTCGAAGACCTGCTGCGTGACGCCGACACCGCCATGTACCAAGCCAAACGCGCTGGCCGCGGCACTTATCGCTACTACACCGAAGCGCTGACGCAGGCTGCACAGGTGCGCCTGCAGCTCGATACACGTCTGCGCCGCGCGCTGGAACGCGGGGAATTCGAACTCTGGTACCAGCCGCTGTACCGTCTGGGCGACCGGCGCCTGATCGGGCTGGAGGCACTGGTCCGCCTGAACCAGCCCGGCCTGCCGCCAGTGGGCCCGGCCGAGTTCATCCCCGTGCTTGAAGACACCGGCCACATTGTCGCGCTGGGTGAATGGGTGACCAACGAAGCCTGCCGGCAGGGCCGCGCCTGGCTCGACGAGGGACTGGCGTTCGGGCGCATTGCGGTCAACATCTCCGCGGTCGAGATGCAGCGCGGCGGCACGGTCGCCCGGGTGCAGAAGGCCCTCGATGCCCACGGGCTG
>JBEANV010000159.1:0-4188 GCA_041165285.1 Pseudomonadota bacterium
GTGGGCCAGTGTGAACAGCCGCGCCTGCTGGCGCTGCAGCACGGTGTCGCGTGCCTCCAGTTCCCCCAGCAGCAGGTTGAATCCGTCGTAGAGCGCGCCTACCTCGTCGCTGCGCTGCGTGCTGACGCGGGTGACGTAGGCGTGGGTGCGCGAGACGTCGTGCATCACGTCGGCCAGTCCGGCGATCGGCTGGACCATGCCGTCCTGCACCTTGACCGCCGCTGCGCTGGCCAGCAGCCCGATGAACGCCGCCCCCATCAGCACCAGCACGGCCCGGGCGAGCGTGGCACTGAACGCGGGCGACGCATCGGTGCAGATCACCAGTTGGCCCACGGCAACGCCGTCCACCCGGACCAGCTCCACCGTGTAGACAAGCGATCCGCTGGATTCGGCCGCGGCGGCCGTGCGGCGGCCGATCTCGAAGACCGAGGGCAGCGCTTGTCCCTTGGCGGTGTAACTGGCGAACGCACTCGCCTGCGCGTCAAGCAAGGCCGCCCAGCGCACCTCGGGCACGGCACCCAGCCCTTCGAGCACCCGGTGCGCCACGCCAGGGTCGTCGAAGGACAGCGGCGCACGCAAGTTCTGCGCAACCATGCGCGCCAGGCCCTGCGCGCGCTCCTCGACCCGGTTGCGCGAGTCGTGGTACTCCAGCACCGTCACCACCACGAACAGCAGCAACGAGGCCATGAACGTCGAGGCGATCACGACCAGGCTCAGCTTGGTGCGCAGGCGCAGATTGTTCAGCGTGCGGACGATCACATGGTTCCTTCACGCCGGACCGAGCCGTCGAGCACGCTCATTGCCAGCGACAGCAGATCAGCCGACAGGCGCAGCCCCGCCGCCTGCGCCACACCGCGGTTGACCTCGAAACGCAGCCGGCCGCTCTGGCGCACCAACCCGATCACCCCGCCCTGCTGCGTGAACCCCGGCAAATCACTGACCGTGAGCACGGGCAAGCCGCCAAGCACCTCCAGCGGAAAGCCGGGTTCGGCGACGAACAGCACATGGCAGCTGCGCACATCGTCCAGCTTGGTCACCTTGCGCCACTGCAGGGGCAAGCCTTGCAGCGGACGCCCTTCCAGCGCCCGAAAAGCCTGCGCCAGCTCGTCGCGCACGCCGAACTGGCAGAGCTGCATGACGCTCTGTCGGCCAGTCAGGTTGACCGGTGGCCACTCGGTGAACTTGGCAAAATTGAGCACAAACGCCGCCTGCACCGCCGATTCATCCGGTGCCGCCCTGGCAGCGTCGGACCATCCGAGCACCCCCAGCACGACGGCACACGCCATCCGGGCGGTCCAGCCCGAACGGGGTCGCCGCCTGCCGGAACCCGGCTGTGCTGCAAATGCAAAGGTCATGCGCCGCCCGCCGCTCAGTGGCTGATTTCCACACGCAGTCCGACACCAGGGCCCACCTCCACCGGCTTTGAATAGCCGACGTCCGGCCGGATTTCGACCCTGCGCGGGCCGCCCAGGTTGTACGCCCGCGCACTCAGCACCACAGTGCGGGCCACCGACCAGCGCGCACTCAGATCGAGCACCTTGCGGGCCGGGAGATAGCTGGCAGAAGTGGCGTCCCGACCGCGCTCGCTGGCGTAACGCGCCCAGACGTCCACGCTCAGGTACGGCGAAAGGTCGCAAGACAGACGCAGCGCCAGCAGGTGGCGCGGACTCTGCATCAGTGCGCTGCCATTGCGGGACAGGGATTCCGGTACCTCGGTCGTCAACCAGGTGTAGCCAAGCTGCTGCCGCAAGGAGGGCAAGGGCCGCCAGTCCGACGACAGCTCCAGCCCCTGCACCACGGCACGCCCGGCATCCCGGCCCAGCGATGCGTCGATGTACGGCGTCGATGCCATCACGACCTGCGGGTTGACGGGGATCGCGGAGCGGAAGCCCAAGGGATCGTAGACCTGCCGGAACAGGGTCGCATCAAGCGCCAGCTGGCCATTGATGCGGCTGCGCAGGCCCGCCTGCAAGACCCGGACGGACTCGACCAGGGTCGGCGCGTCCGAGCCAGAGCGCAGCAACACTGGCAGCGGATTGCCCGCGACCCCAGGCGGAATCACGGCCACCGCCAGATCGGCGTCCTCCTCGCCACGCGAGGGAACGCGGATGGCCTGCGACAGCGAGGACCACAGCGTCGTGTCCGGCGTCTGCTTCCACGCGATCGCCAGGCTGGGCTGGCTGCGTGTACCGGCGAAGTAGGTGTGGTCCACCCGCAGGCCGCCCACCACCGACAACCGGTCGTCGAACCCGACCCAGCGGTCCTGCGCAAAGAAGCGCCAGTCCAGCAGGCGCCGACGCGCAGGTGTGAACTGGCCCAGGCCTTGCGTCTCGTTGTGGTCCACGTACAGGTGACTGCCCGCCCCCCAGGTGATCTGGTGCGCCGAGTCGGCGGGCCGGAAGGCATGGGAGACCTCCACATCCGCGGTCTGGCTGTCGACACTCTGCGAGCCGCGTTCCTCGCCCGACTCGATGGCGACCAGGCCCGACACCGTGAGCAGGGAATCCTCTGCCAGCCGCCGTGTCAGCGTGCCGTGGGCGTGGGCGCGGCTGAAGGTCTGCGTGGTCGGCGACTGCAGCGAATACGGTGGGACCACCACCGGCCGCAACCGGGTGTCGTTGACCCGCGAGTGCAGCACCTGCGCCTGCGCGCTGACCTGGGTGCGGGCGTCAACATCGCGGTCGAAGCGCAACCCGGCCGTGCTGACCCGCGACGCGTCGTGGGCATCACCCCCACCGGGCTCGGAGGAAGGCCCGGTGCCATCGGCCTGCGCGTACAGGCGCCAGGCGCCGGCCTCTGCCGAGCCTGTGCTGCGGCTGCCGTGGAGCAGCGCAGCCCCTTCGCTGCCCAGATCCACCTCCAGCTGCTGGCCCAGACTGTCCTGCGCGCGCCGGGTGATGATGTTGATGACCCCGTTCACCGCGTTCGCGCCCCAGACCGCCCCGGCCGGGCCGCGGATGATCTCGATGCGATCGATGTCGGCCAGCGGCACGCGCTGGGTTTCCCACATCACGCCGGAGAACAGCGGCGAGTAGATGCTGCGGCCATCGACCAGCACCTGCAGCTTGTTGGAAAACCGCCCCGCGTCCCCGCGCACGCCCACCGCCCAGCGCGCCCCCGACAACCGCGCCACATCGACCCCCGGCGCCAGCCGCAGCGCCTCGGGCAAGGAGCGCACACCCGTGCGAAGGATGTCGTCGCGCGTGATCACGAACACCGGCGCCGCCACATCACCCAGGCGGTCACTGCCACGGCTGGCGCTGACGACCTCGACGCGCATCAGGTCCTCCAGCGACAACTCGGCCAGCGCACGCACGCCGCTGGCGTTCTGTCCCAGCGCGACAGGGGAAATCAGCGCGAGACACGCCAGCGCGGTGAGCGATCGGGTTGCATGCATGTGCATCTGAGGTGGCCAGCGGCCCCGCTCCAAGAGAGGTTCTCGCTTTTATCGGTGCCGGCAACGCCTGACTTGAGGTGTCACTTTCTGGCGCAACACCCGGGTCGGACCGGGTTAATGCCGACTGGTCCCGACCGCCGCCGCGCAGGTACACCGCCAAGCTGAACCTTTGAACCTGCCATGACGCTGATCGCCCACTCCGTTTCCCCTCTGCACCTGCGCCCGACCGCCGTGGCCGCCTTCGCCTGCCTGCTGTCAGGCTTCCACGCTGCGGCCCTCGCCCAGACCACTGCCCCTGCGGACACCTCGCTGGAGACGGTTGTCGTCACCGGTTCGACCCGCGAGCGCAAGCTGACCGAGGTGCCCTACGCCATCACCGCCGTCGGCGCCGAGGCCATGCGCAACAGCGGCCCGATGGTCAACCTGTCCGAGGCGCTGCTGGCGGTGCCTGGCCTGGTCGTGGCCAACCGCAACAACTACGCGCAGGACCTGCAGATCAGCTCGCGCGGCTTCGGCGCCCGGGCCGGCTTCGGCGTGCGCGGGCTGCGGCTTTACGCGGACGGCATCCCGGCGTCCATGCCCGACGGCCAGGGCCAGGTCGCGCACTTCGACCTCGCCGGGGCCGAGCGGGTCGAGGTGCTGCGCGGTCCGTTCTCGGCGCTGTACGGCAACTCCTCGGGCGGCGTGATCGCGCTGTTCACCGAGGATGCGCCAGCCCAGTCCAGCATCGGCGCGAGCGTCTCGGCCGGAAGCCTCGGCACGCAGCGCTACGCTCTCAAGTTCATGGGCCA
>JBEANV010000160.1:0-4068 GCA_041165285.1 Pseudomonadota bacterium
CCGTGTCCTCGACCGCGAAGCCGCGCACCGCGTTCGAGCTGAACGCCTGCACCGCGACGATCTCGCCGCACAGCATCCGCAGGTTGTGGACCTCGTGGATCAGGTTGATCAGGATCGGGCCGCCGCCGGGTTCACGCCGCCACGGGCCGTCAGCGAAGTAGTGGTCCGGCTTGTAGAAGGTCGCGCTGCCCATCACGCCGACGAGGCGGCCGAGCTGCCCGGAGGCGATCACCTCGCGGGCCTTGGCCATGATCGGGCTGTGGGCGCGGTGGTGGCCGACGAGGACGGGGATGCCGCTGGCCTCGGCGCGCCGGGCCAGCGTCTCGGCTTCGGCGACGGTCGGCGCGATCGGCTTTTCCACCAGCACCGGCAACTTCGCTTCCAGACAGGCCAGCGCCTGCGGCACATGCAGCGCGTTGGGCGTGGCGAGCACCACGGCGTCCGGTCGATCCGCCACGATCAGCGCGGCCAGCGAGGCGAACAGCGGCACGCCCCTCTGCTCGGCCAGCGCCTGGGCACCCGGCGACGGATCGACGATGGCGGCGAGCGCGCAGGTAGAGCTGTTCAGCAGCACGTCGATGTGGGCACGGCCGATGATGCCGGCGCCGGCCACGGCGATGCGGGTGGGGGTCATGGGGGTGGGTCTCCTCGGGAAGCGCCAGCTTACTGACAACTACATTCTCTACAATCGCCAAGAATCGGATTCACATTTTCCAATCAGTGAACAATCCAGCGAGCCATCAGGGATGCCGTGAAACACCACTGGGAGCTGATCGACCTGAAGGTGCTGTGCGCGGTGGCGCGGCGCTCCAGCTTCACGGCCGCCGCCGCGGATCTGGGCATTTCGGTGGCCTACGTGACCAAACGCATTGCCCACCTGGAGCAGGCACTGGGCGCACCACTGTTCGTCCGCACGACCCGGCGGGTCCACATCAGCGCGCAGGGCGAGATCGCCTACACCTGGGCGCGCAAGGTGCTCGACGCCGCCGACGAGATGGACCAGGAAGTCGCCCGCGCCCGCGATGGCTCGCCCGCCGGCACGCTGCGCATCAGCACCAGCCTGCGCCTCGGACGCCACCACGTCTCGCACATCCTCGCGCTGCTGCGTCAGGCGCATCCGGGGCTGGAGATCTGGCTGGAGCTGGTGGACCGGCGGGTGGACCTGATTGCCGAGGGGTTTGACCTCGATCTGCGCGTCGGCGAGGTGCAGGAGCCGCACCTGGTGGCCGAGCGCATTGCCAGCAACGCCCGCGTGCTGTGCGCGGCGCCAGGCTACCTGGCGGCGCGGGGCCAGCCGAAAACGCTGGCCGAACTGGCGCAGCACGACTGCCTGCTCTTCCGCGACCGCGAGCAGCCTTTCGGTACGCTGCGGATGGTCGGGCCGAACGGTCCCGAGTCGGTGAAGCTCACCGGGCCGATGGGGTCGAACCAGAGCGACGCGGTGCGCAACTGGGCGCTGCATGGACTGGGGGTCTGCCTGCTGTCGCGCTGGGACATCGCACGGCGCCTGCAGGACGGCAGCATGGTGCGCGTGCTGCCACAGTACGAACAACCGGCCGACCTCTACGCCGCGATGACCGTCCGCGCCAGCCAGTCCGCCAAGCTGCGGGTCTGTCTGGACTTCCTGCGCGATCACCTGACCAGCGGCCCCTACGCGCTGCCGGCGCTGTCGCTGACTGAATGAAAGGCCCGTTACACCATGCGCCTGCCCAAGAACCCGATCCGCAACCTGAAACGACTGCTGGCCAAGGCGGCCCGGTTGCTGCACCGACAGGGCGACACCGCCCGTCCCGACACCACACGCCCCGCCGACACCTCGGCCGTGAATGAGCGGTTCATCGATGGCCATTTCCCGCACCGTTTCGGTGGCAGGGACTACAAGCTCTACCTGCCCCCGACCGCCGCCGGCCAGTCGCCCGCGCCTCGCGCACTGGTGCTGATGCTGCATGGCTGCACCCAGACGCCCGACGACTTCGCCACCGGCACCCGCATGAACGATGCGGCGCGTGCGGACGGGTTCCTGGTGCTCTACCCGGCGCAGAGCGCGTTCGCCAACCTGCACCGCTGCTGGAACTGGTTCAAGCACAGCCACCAGCAGCGCGACCGCGGCGAGGCGGCGATGCTGGCCGACCTGACGTGGGAGGTGGTGCAGGCGCACAGGGTCGATCCGGCACGGGTCTATGTGGCCGGGCTGTCGGCCGGTGGGGCGATGGCGGCAGTGCTGGGCGAGACGTATCCGGAGCGGTTCGCCGCCGTGGGGCTGCACTCGGGCGTGCCGACCGGGCTGGCCAGCGACCTGTTCAAGGCGATGTCGGTCATGAAGTCCGGCCCGTCCACCCTGCCCCCACACACCGCCGTGCCGCCGCCGACCGTCATCTTCCACGGCGATCACGACGAGGTCGTCCACCCGGCCAATGCCGACGAGGCGCTGCGTCGCTTCGCCGCGCTCGGGCCGCGCGACACCACCCAGGGAAAGACGGCCGGGGGCATCGCCTGGACCCGGCACCGCGTGCGCGATGGCCAAGGGCGCATACAGGCCGAGCAGTGGCTCGTGCAAGGTGGCGGCCATGCGTGGTCGGGCGGCAGTGCGGATGGCACGTACACCTTACCCGCCGGGCCGGATGCGACGGCGGCGATGGTGGCGTTTTTCAAGCGCCAGCACAGCACCACGGGCTGACCTTTCCGCCACGCCGACCAGGGAGGTGGATTTCAGGCCAGTTGCACGATCTGGTTGAGCACCAGCAGCACCTCGGCAAAACCAGCGTCCGACACCCGTTTCATCGGATGTGAGGCACCGCCGCGCAGCCGCCAGTCGAACGACTTGGGCTGGTGGCAAAGCACGTAACTCGTCTTGCCTGCCCGCCGTCCGCCAGCCACGCCAACAGCGACCGCAAAAGGGTTGTCGGCGTTGTAGGCGGCCGTGGTCATGGGCAAGCCGATGACCAGCGAAGTGCGCTCGTTGAAGGCTTTGGGCGAGAGCACCAGGAAGGGGTGAACGTCGCGCATCTCCTGCCCGCGCTGCGGGTTGCAGTCGATCCAGATGACCTCCTGCCGCTGCGGCGCCCAACTCTTGGCGACGCTCACCACCGCTCGGCCCCCAGACGCGCATCAGCGATCATGGCCTCACCGCCGTGGCGCACCGGGTCGAACCGGGACAACCGCTGCTCCAGGGTCAGCACTTCGTCCCGGACGGGTGTGATGACGACGCTATCGCCCTGCACGGTCAGGCAGACGCGTTGGTCGGCGTGCAGATGGGCGGCGTTCGCGATGGCCGCGGGCAGCCGCACACCCAGGTTGTTGCCCCAGTGCTTGATGTCGAGTACCGCTTCGGTCATGGCTGTTTTCCTGTGAAATGTTTCAACATAGTCTAAACACTCTGTCTGATCGGCACAAGCCGGTGTCAAGTCGAGGCGTCCAGCAGGTTCCGGGCATTTCCCGTAGAGTCTTCGCCAACCTTGACCACACCCGGAACCGCCCATGACCGACCCCACCCCCTACACCCCGCCCCCGATCTGGACCTGGGACAAAGCCAATGGCGGCCGTTTCGCCAACATCAACCGCCCCATCGCCGGCCCGACGCACGAGAAGGCACTCCCGGTCGGCCGCCACCCGCTGCAGATCTACTCGCTGGCGACGCCCAATGGCGTGAAGGTGACGATCCTGCTGGAGGAGTTGCTCGCCCTCGGCCACACGGGGGCGGAGTACGACGCCTGGCTGATCAAGATCGGCGACGGCGACCAGTTCGGCAGCGGCTTCGTCGAGGCCAACCCGAACTCCAAGATCCCCGCGCTGATGGACCGCAGCGGCCCGAAGCCGATCCGCGTGTTCGAGTCCGGCGCGATCCTGGTGTACCTCGCGGAGAAGTTCGGCGCTTTCCTGCCCACCGAGCCGGCCCAGCGCGCCGAGTGCCTGTCGTGGCTGTTCTGGCAGATGGGCAGCGCGCCCTTCCTCGGCGGCGGCTTCGGGCATTTCTACGCCTACGCGCCGTTCAAGATCGAATACGCGATCGACCGCTACGCGATGGAGGTCAAGCGCCAGCTCGACGTGCTCGACCGGCAACTGGCCGAG
>JBEANV010000161.1:0-6952 GCA_041165285.1 Pseudomonadota bacterium
GCTCGCTCAGCAGCGGCTTCTTCAGCTCCTGCGCCAGCCCGCGGAAACGGCCCCAGTGGTAGGGCACCGCGCCGCCGCCGTGCGGGATCAGGAACTTCAGCGTCGGGAAGTCCTTGAACAGATCACTGGTCAGGCACTGCATGAACGCCGTCGTGTCGGCGTTCAGGTAGTGCGCGCCGGTGGTGTGGAAGCAGCTGTTGCAGCTGGTCGAGACGTGGACCATCGCGGGGATGTCGTACTCGACCATCTTCTCGTAGATCGGGTACCAGCTCCTGTCACTCAGCGGCGGCGAGGTCCAGTGGCCGCCGGACGGATCCGGATTCAGGTTGATGCCGACGTTGCCGAACTGCTCGACGCACTTGACCAGCTCGGGGATGCAGGTGGCCGGATCGACGCCGGGCGACTGCGGCAGCATCGCGGCCGGGATGAAGTGGTCCGGGAACAGCTCGGCCACGCGGAAGCAAAGTTCATTGCAGATCGCGGCCCAGGTGCTCGACGTCTGGAAGTCGCCGATGTGGTGCGCCATGAAGCTGGCGCGCGGGCTGAAGATGGTCAGGTCCGAGCCGCGCTGCTTCATCAGCTTGAGCTGGTTGGTCTCGATCGACTCGCGCAGCTCGTCGTCGCTGATCTTCAGATCCGCCGGGTTCGGCGCCTTGGACGGGTCTTTCAGCGCGGCGATCTGCAGATCGCGCCAGAGGCCGAGGGCGGCCGGGGCGGTGGTGTAGTGGCCGTGGACGTCGATGATCATGGGGAGTCTCCTGGGGTAGCCGGGTGAAAGTCGGGGGTCCGGTGTCAGGCCGGGTCCATGCCCTGGCGGCGCTTGGCGTCGGCCGTCTGCGGGGAAGTCATGAAGTCCAGCAGGGCGCGCACCGCGTCCGCCTGCGCCGAGCCGGCACAGACACCGGCGGAAAACGTCGTGGTGATCTGGATGGCGGGCGGCAGCGGGCCGAGCACGTCGATGCCGTCGACGTTGATCAGCTCGCTGAACTGCTGGAAACCGAGTTCGACCTCGCCGCGTGCCACGAGCAGGCCGACCGGGACACCGGGCGGCGGCGTGACCAGCCGCGCGGCGATCGCGTCGGCGATGCCCCAGCGCTCGAACAGCCGGGCCAGCGCCACGCCGCTCGGGCCGGTGGAGTAGCTCACGCTGCGGGCGGCCAGCACCGCGGCGCGCACGGCGGCCTCCGAGCCGATGTCCGGCCGCGGCGCCCCTGCACGCACGGCCACCGCCACGCCGGAATGCACCAGATCGACCTTGCTGTCGGCCAGTACCCGGCCGGCTGCGATCAGCTTGTCGATGGCGTCGGAAGCGAGGACCACCACGTCGAAGGCCTCGCCGGCCAGCACCCGCTTGGCCGCGTCCACACCGCCGACCGATTCGATCGCAACGGCGGCACCAGCGCCAGCGGCATGCGCGGCGACCAGCTCGGCCAGCACCTGGCGGGTGGCCATCGAGGAAATGCCGCGGATCACCGGAGCGTTCGAAGTGGACAAGGTGAACGGCATGGGTCGGCGCAAAGGAAATGGGGTGGAGCGGATTCTGGCGATCCCGCACCATGCCGAACAGGGGGATCTTCCACTATCTGCTATATCAATCCAGCATATCCAGACGAACCCAGCCACCGGCGCGGCGCCACGGTGCTACGCTGGCCGCACCGGAACCACCGCAGAGGATCCACCGATGAGCCCGACCCACCCGGAAGCACCGGTCGCCCCGGACACCCCCGCGCTGCGCGGACTGGCCGCCGTGTCTGCGGGCCTGACCGGCTTCGGCCTGGTCCTGTGGATCGCCGCCAACTGGGACACGCTCGGGCGCACAGGCCAGTTCGCGCTGCTGCAGGTGGGCGTGGTCGGCGCCTGTGCGCTGGCCTGGCGCCTGCGGGCGGCCCGGCCAGCAGCGGGACTGCTCGCCTTGCTGGGCATCGGCGGACTGTTCGCGTTTTTCGGGCAGACCTACCAGACCGGCGCGGACGCCTGGCAGCTCTTTGCGCTGTGGGCCGTGCTGGCGGCGCCGCTGGCGCTTGGCGTGCGCAGCGACGTGGTCTGGGCGCCTTGGTCGCTGGTCGCGCTGACGGCGGTGACGCTCTGGGTGCAGGCCCACACGGGACACCGCTGGCGCACCGACCCGCGGGATCTGCCGGTCTACCTGATCGGCTGGGCCGCGGCGATCGGCGTCTGTGTGCTGTCCGGGCCGGCGCTGCGCCAGCGTCTCGGCACCGGGCTGTGGTCCTTCCGCGGCAGCGTGACCCTGACGGTGGTGATGGTCAGCGCGGCGGCACTCTGGGGCCTGTTCGACCGCAGTGTGTCGCCGCACTACGTGCTGGGTCTCGTGCTACTGGTCGCCGCGGCCGCGTTGCTGGGTCGGCCCGCGGGATTCGACGTGTTCGCGCTCAGCGCCGTGGCGCTCGGGCTGGACACGCTGCTGGTGGCAGGCCTCGCGCGCCTGGTGTTCGAGTCCGGTAGCGGCGACACCGTGGGCCGCCTGCTGTTGGTGGGCGTGTGCGCAGCCGGGCTGCTGGCGTTCAGCGTTTCCCTGATTCTCAGGCTCGCGCGACGCCCGCTGGCGCAGGGAGTTTCAGCATGACCGCCCATCCCGCCGAGCGACCCTGGCCCGTCGTCCTGCTGACCGCGCTGGGCGCGTGGCTGGCCACCCTTCCGTTGGCCGGTGTCGTCGGGCTGCTTCTGGGCGACCTGCTGGTGTCCGGCATCGGGCCCTACCTCGTCGGGCCGCTGCTGCTGGTCGGCGCCGGCGTGGTGCTGCGCGCGCAAGGGGTCGGGCCGTTTGTCGAACAGCTGGCGGTGCCGATGCTGCTGCTGGGCGGCGTGACGCTGGGCTTCGGGCTGTACCGCGACATGGCGGTGCCCGGCGCGTCGCTGGTGCTGGCGGCTGTGGCCCTGGGGGTGGCTGCGCTGATCCGCGGGGCGTGGCTGCAGGCGCTGCTCGGCGCTTGTGCGGTCGGGCTGCTGCTGGCGGGCGTGGGCACCCACGGCAGCCGCCACTGGGGGATCTGGCTGGTCACGCAGGTGGCCGTTCTGCTGTGGACCGTGCTGTCGGTGTGGACGGCCGACCGGCGCAGCGCCCGGACACTCGACGCCATCGGCACCGGCTGGATCCTCGCCACGCTGGCCGCATCGGCCGCAGGCTCCGGGATGACGTTTCTGGTCGGCGCGGTGGTCGATGCGCAGGGGGGTCTGGGGTCGGGTGGTTTCGCCGCAGTCAACGGATGGTGGTCTTGGCAGTCGTGGGCGTCGGTGGCGCTGGCCGCTGCGGCCGGTGCCTTGCTCTGGATGCGCAGGCCAGCCATGCAGCGCCCATGGTGGGCAGGTGCCATGGCCGTGGGGCTGGTGCTCGCTGGCTTCATGCCGTGGCTCGGCGCCGTGTGGTGGGTGGCCGCCTGGTGCATCACGGCGCAGCAACCCAAGCGCAAGCGCGCCGTGGCCGCAGGACTGGCGGCGGTGTGGATCGTCGGCGCGTTCTACTACGCGCTGGACTGGCCGCTGACGACCAAGGCCGCCGTGCTGGCTGGCACGGGCGCGGGACTCGGACTGCTGGCGTGGTGGGGTCTGCGCACCGGCCGGGCAGCGCCGATCGCCGCGGCGACCCCAGGTGCCTCGTCGCCAGACCGCGCCCGCCTCGGCATCGTGCTGAGTGCCGTGGCGGTGCTGGTGACCGCCAACGGCGCCATCTGGCAGAAGGAAGACCTCATCGCCCATGGCCGCCCGGTCTTCATCGAGCTGGCGCCGGTCGATCCCCGCTCGCTGATGCAGGGCGACTACATGGCGCTGAACTACCGGCTCGGCGACACGCTGCGCGGCCAGCTCGACGGCGCCGACCGCTTGTCGCCACCCCAGGTGCTGGCCCGCGTCGATGCGCGCGGCGTGGCGCAACTGGAGCGGCTGCTGGACACCCCGCCCGGCGCCGCCCTGCCCGCCGACACGCTGCGCATCGCGCTGGCGCCCAAGGACGGCCGCTGGGTGGTGGTCACGGACGCCTGGTTCTTCCGCGAAGGCGACGGCCAGCGCTGGCAGACCGCGCGTTATGGCGAATTCCGGGTCCAGCCGGACGGGCGTGCGCTGCTGGTCGGTCTGGTGGACGCAGCGCTGCAGCCGATCCGGCCGGCCGCCCTCAACCCGGCAGCGAGTGCGCCGCAGCCGCCTGCGGCAAGCCCCGCGCCAGTTCCTCCAGCAAGCGGCGGGTGAGGCGGATCAGCGGCGTGCTGCGCTGGCGCGACGACGCCGCCAGACACAGCACGCTCGGCAGGCTCGGCGCCACGATGGGCCGCACCGAGAGCACATCCGCGCGCCCGGACGCCGCCACCGCGCTGGCCGTGAGCACCGCGTGGCCGTAGCCGGCGCAGACCAGGTCGATGATGGAGGCGACGCTGGACACCTCCCAGGCGATGTCCAGCGTCAGGCCGGCCAGCATCGCCTGCGTGTCCAGCAGCCGCCGGATCACGTGGGCACGCTCCGGCAGGACCAGCCGCACCGTCGCCAGTTCGGCCAGCGGAATCGGCCCGCGCGCCACCGAGGCACCCGGCGGCGCCCGCTGCACCAGGCACAGCCGCTCTTCGAGCACCGGCGCAATCTCCAGCCCGGGCTGCATGTCCGGATTGAACAGCAGGCCCAGATCGACCCGGCCCGAGGTGATCCATTCGGTGATGTGGGTGGACAGGCCTTCGACGATCGCTAGCCGCGCCTGCGGCATGCGGCGCTGGAAGCCGTCGATCAGCGGCACCGTGAGCTGGCGGCCGATGGTGGGCGGCAGGCCCACCGTGATCCGCCCCAGCGGCTCGTCGCGGGTCGCGGCCATCTCGTCCCGCGCCAGTTGCACCCGCTGCAGGATGCCCACGCTGTGCTCGAACAGCCGGTGCCCGGCCTCGGTCAGGACCACGCCACGGCCGTTGCGCAGCAACAGCGTCTCGCGCAGCTCGATCTCCAGCGCCCGCACCTGCCGGCTCAGCGCCGATTGCGCGATGTCGAGCACCACCGCGGCCTTGCTGAAACTCTGGAGTTCGGCGACGTGGACGAAGTAGTCGAGTTGTTTGAGGTCCATGGCGCGATGATTGCACGGTGCTACGCTCACCCTCCCTGCTGTTTTCTCGCCGTTCCGCGCTGCCTCTACCATGACAACCCTGACCTTCGACGACAACGAAACCCTCGAAGCCGCCCGCATCCGCAATGTCCAGGACGCCCTGCGCGAAGACATCGGGCGCTGCGACTGGACCGCGATGCTGGTACCTGCCGAGCGCGCCGTCCACGCCCGCGTGATGGCCAAGGAACACGGCGTGCTGTGCGGGCGCGACTGGTTCGACGCCTGTGTGCTGGCCTGCGATCCGGCCGCGCAGGTCGAGTGGTTCCTGTCCGAAGGGGACGCCTTCACCGCCACCACCGAGGTCTGCCGCATCCGCAGCAACGCCCGTGCGCTGCTGAGTGCCGAGCGCTCGGCGCTGAACTTCCTGCAGATGCTCTCGGGCGTGGCCACCGTGACGCGCAGCTATGTGGACGCCATCGCCGGCCTGTCGCCGAACCCGCGCGGCTGCCTGGTGCTCGACACGCGCAAGACGCTGCCGGGGTTGCGCCAGGCACAGAAGTACGCGGTGCGGGTCGGCGGCGGCGCCAACCAGCGCATGGCGCTGTGGCACGGCATCCTGATCAAGGAAAACCACATCGCCAGCGCCGGCAGTGTCAGCGGCGCGCTGCGTGCGGCCCAGGCGCTGAATTCGGGCGTGTCGATCCAGATCGAGGTGGAGAACCTGGCCGAGCTGGAAGAAGCCCTGCAAGCTGGCGCCACCAGCGTGCTGATCGACGATTTTTCCTTCGACGACATGCGCGCCGCCGTGGCCCTGAATGCCGGGCGCACGCTGCTGGAGGTCTCGGGCGGCGTGGACATGACGACGATCCGCGAAATCGCCAGCACCGGCGTGGACCGCATCTCCATTGGCCGGTTGACCAAGGAAGTCCACGCGATCGATCTGTCGATGCGTGTCCTCGGCTGAGCCACAAAACGTGATTTAGTTGGCATTTTTTTGCCATCAGATCGCGTTCGATCCACAAGACTGAGGATGCCCCGAAGCCGGGGCCTTCCCAGAATCTCCTCACTGCCCACCACGGCGTGTTGCCGTCCCTCCCCGGACAGCCAAGGAGATTCTCATGGCCACCAGCAAGCCCAACGTTCCCGCCACGACCACCGCCACGCCGGCCACCGCCGCCAGCTCCCCTGCGGACATCGAAGCCACCGCCGCCGCGGTCGGTCACGGCCTCAGCAGGGCCGTCGCTGGCGCGCAAGGGCATCTGGCTGCGCGGGCCGCACCCAGCACCAACCTGACCAGCGAACTCAACAACATCGACTTCCGCAAGATGATCGGCGGGCCACTGCAGGCCGCCGTCGATGCGCAGGTCGCATCCTCGCTGGCGACGGTCAACTTCATCAACGCCGTCGGCTTCGAAACCGACGAAGAGGGGAAGAAGAAGCTGGTGATGGTGGACTTCAGCCACTCGCGCAAGGACGTCGATGCCGAAGGCAACGAGGTCAACAAGGACGTGTCCATCAAGGTGCCGCTGCTGGCGATGCTGCCCATCCCGAGCCTGCGCATCGAGCACGTCATCATCGACTTCAAGGTCAAGCTGAACTCGGTTGAATCGTCCAAGGTATCGGACCAGCTCGGCGTGAGCGTGTCGGCAGGCGGTGGTTTCGGGCCGGTCAACTTCAAGGTGTCGGCGTCGTACCAGCGCCAGTCCTCGACCGGCGTGGAGGTCAAGAAGGAATACGCCCTGAGCGTCAACGTCAAGGCGGTGCAGGACGAGATTCCGGCCGGGCTGGAGAAGATCCTCAACATGCTGGCCGCCTGACCGCCCGCTGCGAGACACCGCCATGTCCGAGATCACGCTGTCCGACTACACCGGCTACATCTTCCGCGAGCTGATCAAGGCGCGGCAGATGTCGGACGAGTAC
>JBEANV010000162.1:0-3550 GCA_041165285.1 Pseudomonadota bacterium
GGCCGCCGAGCGCGGCCTGCGCGTGGACCTGCACTGCGACGAGAGCGACGACCCGCTGTCGCGCCATGTCGAGACCCTGGCCCTGGAGACCCAACGCCTGGGCCTGCAGGGCCGCGTGACCGGCTCGCACCTGACCTCGATGCACTCGATGGACAACTACTACGCCTCCAAGCTGATCCCGCTGATCGCCGAGAGCGGGGTGCACGCGGTGGCCAACCCGCTGATCAACATCACCTTGCAGGGCCGCCACGACAGCTATCCCAAGCGCCGCGGCATGACGCGCGTGCCCGAGCTGCTGGCGGCGGGCATCAACGTCGGCTTCGGCCACGACTGCGTGATGGACCCGTGGTACCCGCTCGGTTCGGGCGACATGCTGGAAGTTGCGCAGATGGGCCTGCACGTCGCGCAGATGACCTCGCAGGCGCAGATGCGGGCCTGCTTCGACGCGGTGACCGTGAACAGCGCGCGCATTCTGGGGCTCGACGGCTACGGGCTCGACGTCGGTTGCCACGCTGATTTCGTGCTGCTGCAGGCGCGTGACCCGATCGAGGCGATCCGCCTTCGCGCGACGCGCCTGGCCGTGGTCCGGCGCGGGGAAGTGATTGCCCGCACACCGGCATCTGCCG
Source organism: Pseudomonadota bacterium (assembly GCA_041165285.1). Taxonomy (GTDB): domain Bacteria; phylum Pseudomonadota; class Gammaproteobacteria; order Burkholderiales; family Burkholderiaceae_C; genus Sphaerotilus. The sequence goes on from JBEANV010000162.1 coordinate 627, forward strand.
CCCAGCTGACCTTGCCCGGTCGTCCGGCCACGGTGGACTGGACGCGCCAGCTTCCGGCCGCCCGCGGCTGACCCGCGCCACTTCAAAGTGCCTAACGACGGGCACCGAAGTTGCTGCCGACATGGGCTGGAAACTGTCGTTGCGCCGCGTCAGAAGCAGCGCGGCCGGCATGGAGCCTTCGATAGAATCTTTTCGAACCAGCGAACCTCGCAAGCACCCTCATGAAACTCATCGGCGCAGTCACCAGCCCTTACGTCCGCAAGGTCCGCGTCGTGATGGCCGAGAAGAAGCTCGACTACCAGCTCGAACTCGAAGACGTCTGGAACAGCGACGCCATCCTGAAGTCGAACCCGCTCGGCAAGGTGCCCTGCCTGGTGATGGAAGGCGGCGAGGCGGTTTTCGACTCGCGTGTGATCGTCGAGTACGTGGACACCTTGTCGCCGGTGGGGCGGCTCATCCCCGAAAAGGGCCGCGAGCGCGCGGAAGTGCGCACCTGGGAAGCGCTGGCCGACGGCCTGCTCGACGCGGCCGTGCTGGCTCGCCTGGAAACCACGTGGCCTGTCCGCGCCGAACACGAGCGCAGTGCCGCCTGGATCGACCGCCAGATGGGCAAGGTCCACGCCAGCGTGCTCGCCCTGGGGCGTGGCCTGGAGGACCGGGCCTGGTTTGCGGGCCTGCATCCCTCGCTGGCCGACATTTCGGTGGGCTGTGCACTGGGCTATCTGGACTTCCGCTTCCCGCAGATCACCTGGCGCGAAGAGCATCCCAACCTGGCGCGCCTGATGCAGAAACTCTCTGCGCGGCCGAGCTTTGCCAACACCCTGCCGCCGGCCTCCTGAGTCCGGCCTGTCAGTCCAGCGGCAGGGTGAGTTCGACCACCCATCCGCTCGGTCCCGGTCCCATCGCCAGCCGCGCACCGATCTCGGCGGCCTGCTGCTCCAGCCGCGCCAGCCCGGTTCCCGTGCAGACAAAATCGGGTGCATGGCCGGCCTTCCTGCGGCCTGGGCCAGCACCAGCGCTGGCGGCACTGTGCCCGTCGTCCCTCACTTGCAGCCGCAGGTTCGCACGCTGCCCGCGCGCCTCCAGTCTGCTGCACGCCAAAGTCACCAGCGTGGCATGCCGGGCGTGCGCGAGGGCGTTGTCCAGCGCTTCCTGGACTACCCGCAACAAGTGCAACCGCTCCCGCGCGGACAGTGCCACCTGCTCGGCCTGCGGCGTCAGCTCCCACTCCAGCCGGATGCCCCGTTCCGCCAGCAGCGGCTGGAAATGGGCGTGCAACCCGGTGAGGCCATCGGCCAATGACGCCGGCTCGGTGCGCATGGCGTCGCGCATCAGGCGCAGCGACAGCAACGCCTGGGCGAGCTGGTGGTCGAGTTGTTGCAGGCGGGCGCCGGCTGGCACCTGGGCGCCCGCTTGCGCCAGGGTCCGCGCTGTGAGCAACTGCAGTCCCAGCCGGTCCTGGACCTCACCGATCGGAGCCTGGCCGCCAGTGCTGGCGCTGCCGGGCCATCCGCTGCTGGGCTCGTATGGCCGGCGCATCCCGCCTGGTGTCCAGCGCACCCACACCAGTCCGGCCACGGCCAGCACCGCCACGGTGCAAAGGGCCAGCAGCCAGGGATCATTCGGCAGGTCAGACAGGCGCAGGAGAGTCACGGAAGGGATCGGCGGCAGAGGTTTCTGGAGGTGGTGACGGTTCGAACCACGGTGTAACAATTGTGTGCAAGCGGGCTGTACGGCTCCCATCCCGAGGACGAGGGAATGGGGCTCCCCAAGACCACTGGTCTCGGGGAGCCGGTGCAGCCCGAGCGCGCAGAAGGCGTGCGGCGGGCCGGCGGCCCGCCTGCCGCGCTACACTTGCCGCTCACAGCGCCGATTTGGTCCGGATTGCGGGCGCTCTACAAATGCCGCTAAAGAGGGGCACCCGACGACCCGGTGACTGCCTCGATGGCGGCGACCGGGTTTTTTGTTGTCGGGAACCGTTTTCGGGAGCCTCTCCATGTCGATGTCGGGCCCAGTCTCCGCGCAGCAGATGCATTTCGCCGAACCACTGCCGCTGCGCAGCGGCGCCATGCTGCGGGACTACACGCTCCAGTACGAAACCTACGGCACGCTCGACGCCACGCGCAGCAACGCCGTGCTCGTCTGCCACGCCCTCAACGCCAGCCACCATGTCGCGGGCGTCTACGCCGACCAGCCGAAGAACGTCGGCTGGTGGGACAACCTGATCGGCCCCGGCAAGCCGCTGGACACCGACCGGTTCTTCGTCGTCTGCGTCAACAACCCCGGCTCCTGCTTCGGCTCGACCGGCCCGATGCACGTCAATCCGGACACTGGCCGCCCCTACGGGAGCGACTTTCCCGTGGTGACGGTGGAGGACTGGGTCGATGCGCAGGCGCGTGTACTGGACCGGCTGGGCATCACGCAGCTCGCGGCCGTCATGGGCGGCAGCCTTGGCGGGATGCAGGCGCTGGGCTGGACGCTGCAATACCCCGAGCGGGTGCGCCACGCGCTGGTCATCGCCTCCGCCCCCAACCTCTCGGCACAGAACATCGCCTTCAACGAGGTCGCCCGCCGCCCATCGTCACCGACCCGGACTTCCACGGCGGCCACTTCTATGCGCACGGCGTGGTCCCGAAACGCGGACTGACGGTGGCGCGCATGATCGGCCACATCACCTACCTCTCCGACGACTCGATGGAAGCCAAGTTCGGCCGCACGCTGCGCTCGGGCGAACTGTCGTATTCGACGCAGGAGATCGAGTTCCAGATCGAGAGCTACCTGCGCTACCAGGGCGACAAGTTCAGCGAGTATTTCGACGCCAACACCTACCTGCTGATCACGAGGGCGCTCGACTACTTCGACCCGGCACGCGACTTCGGCGGCAACCTGTCGGCGGCACTGGCGCGGGCGCAGGCCAAGTTCCT